>JBAIWU010000456.1:0-6715 GCA_037917155.1 Candidatus Eiseniibacteriota bacterium | reverse complement strand
GGCGCGCGCCAGCGACTCCAGTCGCTCCCGCCAGGCGCGCAGCGCCCCGCGGACCGCGCCGTCGAGCCGCTCGCGCGACTCGTCGATGCGCTGCTGGAACGTCGTGAACACGTCGCGCACGCGCCGGAAGCCGTACTTGCCCTGCAGCTCCGCGAGCGCGCGCCGTCGCTCGGCGATGCCCTGCCGCACCGCGCGGCCGAGGCGCTCGTCAAGCCGCTCGACGCGGTGGCGGATGTCCTCCGCGCTGCGCACGGCCAGCTCGGCCGCGTTGCTCGGCGTGGCCGCGCGTACGTCGGCCGCGAGGTCGGCGAGCGTCGTGTCGACCTCGTGGCCGACGCCGGAGACGACCGGGATGCGCGAGCCGGCGATCGCGCGCACGACCGCCTCCTCGTTGAACGCCCGGAGGTCCTCGAGCGAGCCGCCGCCGCGTCCCACGATGAGCAGGTCGACGCCTCCCCAGCGGTTGAAGCGGTCGATCGCGGCCGCGATCTCCTCGGCGGCCCCCTGCCCCTGCACGCGCACCGGCGCCAGCACGATGCCGATGCCGGGCCAGCGGCCGCGCAGCACCTTGACGACGTCGCGGACGGCCGCGCCCACGGGCGAGGTCACGACGCCGATGCGCGCCGGGAAGCGCGGCAGCTCGCGCTTGCGGGCCGCGTCGAACAGGCCCTCGGCCGCGAGCCGGCGCTTGAGCTCCTCGAGCTGCAGCAGCAGCGCACCCAGCCCCGCCGGGCGCATCTGCTTGACGATGAGCTGGTAGTTGCCGCGGGGCGGGTAGACGTCGATCTCGCCGAATGCCTCGACCTCCGCGCCGTCGCGCGGCTCGAACGCCAGGCGCGTGGCGCTGCTGCGCCACATCGCGCACGCGACGACGGCCTGCGTGCCCTCCTTGAGGTTGAAGTAGAGGTGGCCGCTGTCGGGGCGCTTGAGACCCGAGAGCTCGCCCTTGACCCAGACCGCGGGGAACGTCTCCTTGAGCGTCGACTGGATCGCGCGCGTCAGCTCGCCGACCGAGAGGATGCGCTCGTCCTGCTGCGGGCTCAGCGCCATGGCGTCCCGTTCCCGAGCGACGGCCTCAGGCGCGGACTCGCGCCGCGGCCTGCCGCTCGGCGGCGATCACGGTGTTGAGCACGACCATCGCCACGGTCATCGGGCCGACGCCCCCGGGCACCGGCGTGATCGCGGAGGCGACGTGCCGCACGGCCTCGAAGTCGACGTCGCCCGTGAGCCGCCCCCTCGTCGAGCCCTCCGCGGGCGGGAGCCGGTGGATGCCGACGTCGACGACGACCGCGCCGGGCTTGACCCAGTCGGCGGTGACCATGTGGACCCGACCCACGCCGGCCACGATCAGGTCGGCCTCGCGCGCGAGCTCGCGCAGGCGGGCGCCGCTCGCGCTGTGGCCGATCGTCACGGTCATGTCGATGCCCTTGCTCGAGAGGAGCGTGGCCATGGGCCGGCCCACGATGTGGCTGCGCCCGAGCACGACCGCGTGGCGGCCCGCGAGCGGGATCTCGTAGTGCTGCAGCAGCCGCAGAACGCCGTAGGGCGTTGCGGGCACGAAGCCCGGCAGGCCCAGCGCGAGGCGGCCGGCGTTCTCGGGGTGGAAGCCGTCGACGTCCTTGTGCGGCGGGATCGCCTCGAGCGCGGCCTGCCCGTCGGCGGGGGGCGCGAGCGGGAGCTGGACGAGGATGCCGTGCACGTCGGGATCGGCGCCGAGGGCCCTGACCTTCGCGATCACCTGGTCCGTCGTGGCGCCGGCGGCGAACGTCACGCGGTCCACCTCGATGCCCGCGGCCGAACACGCCTCGAACTTCTTCTTGAGGTAGACCTTCGACGCCGGGTCGTCGCCCACCGATACCAGCGCCAGGCGCGGCGTGACGCCCGACTCGGCGAGCGCGTGGGCGCGCAGCTTCGCCTCGATGTGGACCGCCTCGGCGGGCTCGGCCCCGGTGAGCAGGCGCGCCCCCGCGGGCGCCGCCGCGCCGCGCGCGTACGGGAGCTGGAGCCTCTGCACGGACCGCGCCCGTCCCGTCGCATCGTCGAGCTCGAACAGCACCGCGTTGACGCGCACGTCGCCGTCGGCGGGCGACAGCCGCTCGGGCAGCGCGGTCAGGAAGCGCCGCAGCGCCGCATGGCGGTCCATGCCGATCACGGACTCGAAGCCGCCCGTCATGCCGGCGTCGCTGAGGAACGCGGTGCCCTTCGGCAGCACGCGCTCGTCCGCGGTCTGCACGTGCGTGTGCGTGCCG
Source organism: Candidatus Eiseniibacteriota bacterium (assembly GCA_037917155.1). Lineage (GTDB taxonomy): Bacteria > Eisenbacteria > RBG-16-71-46 > RBG-16-71-46 > RBG-16-71-46 > CAIXRL01. The sequence continues at coordinate 4,466 of JBAIWU010000456.1, read as the reverse complement.
ACGACCGCGCTCACGCGGCCGTCGACGTGCCAGGCGAACGCCATCTTCTCGGCGGTGGCCTCGGCGTGGAAGTCGACGAGCACGAGCTTCGCCTGGTCCTTCAGCTCGGCCAGCGCCGCGTCGACCGCGCGGAACGGGCAGTCGGCCTCGCGCATGAATACGCGCCCGAGCAGGTTCACGACCGCCACGGCCGCGCCGTTCGTGGCGCGGAAGACGCGCACGCCCTTGCCCGGCGTGCCCGGGGGCAGGTTCGCGGGGCGCACCAGCCGCGGCTCCTCGGCGATGAACTCGTGCCCGTCTTTCTTGTCCCAGAGGTGGTTGCCGCCGGTGAGCACGTCGCACCCCGCGTCGAACAGGTCGCGCGCGGTCTCGCGCGTCACGCCCATCCCGGCGGCGGAGTTCTCGCAGTTGCAGACGACGAGGTGCACGTCGTGGCGCCGGCGCAGCTCCGGCAGGAGCTGGCGCACGGCCTCCCGGCCGGGAGAGCCGATCACGTCGGCGATGAACAGGACGTTGGTCATGGGCGGGTCGTTCCGGGGTCGTTCAGGCTCGGGCGGGGGCGGAAGCCGGGTGCGGGGCGGCGCCGGCCTCGTGGCGGGTCACTTCGCGTAGTCCACCGCGCGCGTCTCGCGGATGACGGTGACGCGGATCTGGCCGGGGTACTGCAGCTCCTTCTCGATGCGGCGGGCGATGTCGGCCGCGAGGCCCTGCGCGCGCGCGTCGTCCACCTTCTGGTGCTCGACCATGATGCGGACCTCGCGCCCGGCCTGGATCGCGTACGACTTCTCGACCCCGGGGAACGCGCTGGCGATCTTCTCGAGCGCCTCGAGCCGCTTGATGTAGATCTCGAGGCTCTCCCGCCGCGCGCCGGGGCGCGCGCCCGAGATCGCGTCGGCGGCGGCGATGAGCACGGGCCACAGGCTGCCGCCCGCGTAGTCGTCGTGATGGAAGCCGATCGCGTCGAGCACCGGCTGCGGCTCGCCGTAGCGCGCCGCGAGCTCCATGCCCAGCGCCGGGTGCGTGCCCTCCTGGTCGTGGTCGATCGCCTTGCCGATGTCGTGCATGAGCCCGCCGCGCTTGGCGAGCTTCTGGTCCATGCCGATCTCGGCCGCCATCATGCCGGCGAGGTGCGCGGTCTCGACCGAGTGGCGCAGGATGTTCTGGCCGTACGACGTGCGGTAGTGCAGCCGGCCGAGGTACTTCTGCAGCTCGGGGTGCACGCCGTGGATGCCGACCTCGAGGCAGGCCATCTCGCCCAGCTCCTGGATCTTGCCCTCGACCTCCTCCTTGACCTTGGCGACGACCTCCTCGATCCGCGCCGGGTGGATGCGGCCGTCGGCGACGAGCCGCTCCAGCGCGATGCGCGCGATCTCGCGGCGCACCGGGTCGAATCCCGACAGGATCACCGCCTCGGGCGTGTCGTCGATGATCACGTCGACGCCGGTGATGATCTCGAACGAGCGGATGTTGCGCCCCTCGCGCCCGATGATGCGGCCCTTCATGTCGTCGCTGGGCAGGTGCACGACCGACACCGAGGACTCGCTCACGTGGTCGCCGGCGTAGCGCTGCATCGCGAGCGCGATGATCTTGCGCGCCTCGCGCTCGGCGTTCCGCTGCGCGGTGTCGCGGATCTCGGCGGCACGCCGGGCCGCCTCCGCGCGCGCCTCGTTCTCGATGCTGGCGATGAGCTGCTGGCGGGCCTCGTCGGGCGACATGCCCGCGATGCGGGCGAGGCGGGCGGTCTGGTCCTGGACGAGCCGGTCGAGCTCGGCCTGGCGGGCGGCGGCGGCCTGCTCGCGCGCCCCGATGTCGCCCTCGAGCTTCTTGAGGTCGCGCTCCTTCTTGTCGATCAGCTCGACGCGGCGGTTGAAGGCCGCCTCCTTCTGCTGGTACGCGCGCTCGGCCTCGAGTTGCGTGCTGCGCGCCAGGCTGATCTCGCGCTCGACCTCCTGCTTCATGCGCAGCGCGTCCTCGCGCGCCTGCAGCAGGGCGTCGCGCCGCGCGGTCTCCGCCTCGCGCGCGGCCTCCTCGAGCACGGCCTGGGCCCGGCGCTCGGCCGAGCGCAGGCGCGCCTGGCCGAGGCGCGAGCGGATGAACCATCCGAGCACAAACGCCGCGACGGCACCGAGTCCGATGCCGCCCGCCCACATGCCTGCGTTCATGGAACACCCCCCGTGTCCCTGCTCTGGCGGGGACCGAGGCAGGAAAGAGAACCCCGCCGCTGCCGTGTGTCCTTCGTTCTTAGACCTGGCGAACCAGGTGGGCGCGGCTTCAGTCGGGTCGGCCTCTTAGCGGTCCCTCGCGGGACCGGTTCGGGGCGTCGCCGACATCACTGCACCCTTCGATGCGGTGTTGGTTCAAGAACTCCGGCACATCACGAGCAGGGCAGGGTATGTCTGTCGCGGAGGGCGCGCGCCGCGCGAGCGAGACTCCTACGACGAGTCGGCCAGGAGCTGGTCGAGGCGGTCCAGGACCGCGTGCAGCCGGGCCGTCCGGTCGGTGAGTGTCTCTCCGTCCCGTTCGCGGGACGCGCGTTCCTTGAACAGTTCATCGGCGATGTTGAGCGAGGCGAGGATCGCCACCTTGGACAGCGACGCGACCGGAAGCTTTTCGGTGATCTCGCGCATCTTGCGATCCACGTACCCGGCGACGCCCAGGATGTACGCCTGGTCCGCTTCGCCGCGGATCGACAGCTGCTGCCCGAGGATCTGCACCTGGACGACGTTCTTCGCGTCGTTCCGGGTGGGCATCGAGGCGGTGTCCGCAGTGGAGGCATCCATGAGTCGCTCTCTCCCGCCGCTTATCCCTGCGTGTCAGTACGGTTCCCGATGGTGTCGCGGCGCGACTCCCGGCGAACGTCGCGGCCGCCGGGCGCCGTTCCACGGCGTTGTGACTACGATTCGATCCGCTCCAGCTTCTTGAGGAGCGACTCGACCCTGCTGGCGACGTCGCGCCGCTCGGCGGTCCAGTCGCGCTGCTCCTTCTTGAGCGCTGCGAGCTCGGACACGAGAGCGGAGGGATCGTTGCCCTGCAGCTTCTGCGTCGTCTCCTCGAGGCGACGGGCCAGCTCGGCCTTCTCGGCCTCGAGCTGCGCCTGCCTCGCCTCCAACTGCGCCTGCCTCGCGCGAAGCTCCTGCACGAGCGCGGCAGCCTTCTCGACCCGTTCCGCGAGGCGGTCCAGGTCCGTCGTCACGACGGCGGTATCCATCATCACTTGTCCCTCAGTCGACCGCCGCAGTCCCTCGCGACGGCCGCCACCATGCGAGCCTGGAGTTCCAGGACCTCGCCCTCCGTCAGGGTGCGCTCCGCGAGCTGGAACTGCAACGCGAAGGCGAGGCTCTTCATTCCCTCGGGAGTGCCGGGTCCATCGTAGACGTCGAACAACTCGAGCGAGTGGAGCGTCCCGCCGCCGGAGGCAACGAGCGTCTCCTCCACCTGCGCGTGCGCCACGCCTCGCGGCACGAAGAACGCGAGGTCGCGACGCACTGGCGGGAACCGGCCGGGGACCTGCGCGCGCGGGGTCGGCGCCGCCCCGAGGGGATCCAGCAGGGCCACGAACAGGTGGACGGGCTGCTCGATCTCCCACGGGCGCAGGAACGCCTGGCCCAGCGTGCCGGCCCAAGCGATGCGTGAAGCTCCGACCGCAACTTCCGCACCTGCACCGGGTTTCCAGCCGCCCGCAGAATAGGCGTGCCATGTGGCCGAGTCAACGCGCATCTCGCCCAGCCAGGCTTCCGCGAGGCCCTTGACGTCGGCGAAATCGACGGCCGCGCGCGCGTCGTACGCGTGCGCCGGCGCCGACGGCGACGCGTCGTGCGCGTGACGCCAGCGCGCGCCGGTGACGATCGCCGCGAGCATGGGACGCTCCTCGGGCAGCCGCCCGCCGCGATCGAGGATGCCCGCGCCCACCTCGAACAGCCGCACCGACTGCGCGCCCTGCCGCAGGTTGTGCGCGCAGGCGCGCAGCAGCCCGGGCACGAGGTTCGGACGCAGCGCCTCGCTCTCGCGGCTCATCGGGTTCGCGAGCCGCACCAGCCCCGTCGTGTCGCCGAGCAGCGCGGCGCACGCGGCCGCCTCGGCCTCGGAGACGAGCGAGCCCGTCCATGCCTCCGTGACGCCGAGCGCGAGCATGGCCTCGCGCGCGCGCCTCACCGTGCGCTCGCGCTCGGAGCGCGTCGCGTGCGCGCCGCCGATTCCGGGCGGCGCCTCCGGGATGCGGTCGTAGCCGTTTCCGCGCGCGACCTCCTCGACAAGGTCGTCCTCGAGCGTCACGTCGGGCCGCCAGGAGGGCACGGCCACGAGGAGCGGCTCGACGCGCTGCACGCCGAACTCGAGCGATTCGAGCACGTCGGCGCAGCGGGCGGGCGTGATCTTGAGCCCCACGAGCCGCGAGCAGCGCGACGCCCGCAGCGAGAGCGTGCGCGGGGCGTGCGTCACGTGGCGGCGGCGCCACGCGCCGCGCCGGG
>JBAIWU010000455.1:0-7067 GCA_037917155.1 Candidatus Eiseniibacteriota bacterium | reverse complement strand
GGCGGCGCCGGCCGGCGCCGCACCCGAGACGCGCGACGTCGTCTTCAACTCGCAGGACCACCGCCGCGTCACCCTGTGGTTCGCGCTCTCGCGCGCCTCGAAAGGGGCGCTCACGTGGTCGGACTGGCGCATCGAGGAGTCCGGCCCGGTCAACGCGATCCGGCGCGACGGGATGGCCTTCCGCTTCGACGGGCTGGCCGAGGGCCGCGACTACGACCCGGTGCGCGATCCGGGCCTGGGCACGCGCGGCGGGGCCGGCGCGTTCGACGCCTGGCACGAGCCGCCGGCGATCCGCGTGCGCCGTCCCGACGGCACGCGGCTGCGGGCCTCGTGGTGGGCGGCCGGCGTCGTGCTGCGCGGACAGGCGTCGTGCTGCCTCTCGGATTCCGGCGTGCGCGCGCGGCTCGCGGACGAGATCGCGCGCGTGCGCGCGCTGTTCGGGGCCCGGACGCTGTTCCTCATGCACGACGAGATCCGCGTCCTCGGGCAGGACGCGCCGTGCCTCGCGAGCGGCAGGACGGCCGCGCAGATCCTGGCCGCGAACGTGCGGGACTGCCGGCGATTCGCCGGCGACGCGCGCGTCGCGGTGTGGAGCGACATGTTCGATCCGCACCACAACGCCGTCGACGGGTACTACCTCGTGCGGGGCGACCTCGCCGGCTCGTGGCAGGGCCTCGCCCCCGACGTCGTCGTCGTGAACTGGAACGCGGCCGACCCGGGCCACTCGCTCGCCTTCTTCGCGGCGCACGGACATCCGCAGGTGTGGGCCGGCTACTACGACACGCCGGTGGCGGACATTCGCCGCGTGCTGCCGCTGCTCGACCGCACGCCGAACGTCGTCGGCGTCATGTACACGACCTGGCGCGAGCGCTACGACGACCTCGAGGCGTTCGCGCGGCTCTGCCGGGGGCGCTGAACGGGCCGCGCGTCAACCGGCGCGGCCGACGGCCGACGGCACCGCCTCGAGCACGCGCCGCGCGATCGCCTCGGCGGCCTGCGGGCGCGCCAGCGCCAGCGCGGTCTCGCGCACGCGCTCGCGCGCGCGGGGGTCGGCGAGCCAGCCCGCCACGGTCGCGGCGACGCGGTCGGCGGAGTCCGCGTGCACCGCAGCGCCGCCCGCCTCGAGGACGTGCGCGTTCGCGACCTCCTGCCCCGGCGTGGGCCGGAACACGACGAGCGGCGTGCCCTTGACCAGCGCCTCGGCGCACGTGAGGCCGCCCGCCTTGCTCACGACCACGTCGGCGGCCTCGAGCAGCACATCCACCTCGTGCGTGAACGCGAGCGAGCGCACGCGGCCGGTGCGCGTCTCGGGCAGCGCGTCGACCTGCCGGCGCAGGCGCGCGTTCGTGCCGCACACGACCACGACCTGCGGCCCGGCCGCCAGGGCCGCGAGCCGGCGCGCCAGCTCCGACATGGGCCCCACACCGCTGCCGCCGCCCATCACGAGCACCATGGGCCGGCGCTCGTCGAGCCCGAGCCGCGCGCGCGCGGCGTGTCGCCCGAGCACGAGCGCGAAGCGCGGGTCCACGGGGATGCCGCTCACCTCGATGCGCTCGCGCGGCACGCCGTGGCCGTGCAGCTCCTCCGCGACCGCCTCGCTGGCGACGAAGTACCGGTCGACGTGCGGGTACGCCCACATCGGGTGCGCCGTGAAGTCCGTGATCACGACGTAGAGCGGCACGCCGAGCCGGCCCAGACCGCGCCGCGGATAGAGCGCCTCCACGGGCAGGAAGTGCGTGCACACGACGGCGTCCGGGCGCTCGCGCTCGACGACGCGCACGAGGCTGCGCAGCGAGAGCCGGTCGAACGCCTCGCGCGCCGGGCCCGCGGCGCGGGTCATGCGCTGCTGCCCCCAGAGCGTGTAGAGCGCGCCCCAGAGCTTCGGCGCGCGCTGCGCCATGGCGTTGTAGCCGTGCGAATAGGTGTTCCGGTAGAAGCGCGACGCGAACACGAGCGTGTCGACCTCGCGCACCGTCGCGTCGGGCGCCAGCGCGCCCAGCGCGCGCGCGAGCGCCTGCGCGGCGCTGCGGTGGCCGCTGCCCGCGGTGGCGTGCAGGATGGCGATGCGCGGGCCCGTCGCCGTGGCGCCGCCGCGCAGCGTCTCGACCGCGACGACGCCGCCGCCCGCGGCCGGGAACAGCACCTCGTGGTCGCCGGCGAGCGCCATGGCGCGCAGCCGGCGCCGCCACCACGCGCGCTGGGCGCGCAGGCGCGCCTTCCACCGCGCGTCGTCGAGGCGCGGCAGGCGCAGGCGTCCGATTCGGGGCAGGCGAACCATCACGTTCCGGTCAGTCGGTCACGGCATTGCGGTAGTGCGTGAGCGTCGCGCCGCCCGGCGCGAGGTCCACGGCGATCACGTCGACGCGCACCCGCGCGACGCCCTGCTGCTCGAGCGCGCGGGCCGCGCGCGCGAGGCGCTGCGGCTAGCGGCGGTCCACGGTCGCGGCCGCGCCGCCGAAGTCCGACCGCGTCCGCAGCCGCACCTCGACCAGCACCCGCGTGGGGCCGTCGTCCGCCACCACGTCCACTTCGACGCCGGCCAGGCGCGCGTTGCGAGCGACCGTCCGGCAGCCCACCAGCTCCAGGTAGGCGACGGCCAGCGCCTCGCCGGCGCGGCCGCGATCCTGCGCGAGTCCCATGTCCCGCTCCGGGCGGGGGCGAGGAGAACCGAATGTAGCACGAAGGCGGGACGGGAGTTTCGACTGCGGCCCGGGAGCCGCGGGAGCCGCCGTGCGGCGCCCGGCGCGGCGGCGCGGCACGAACGATCTTGACCTTTGAGACCCCGGGATCAGAATGGCCCGGTCACGCCCTCATGACGCGGGCCGCCTCCAGCAGCGGACGCCACCTGTCCGGGTGGCCGCGCTCCCCCCGGGCCCCACGCCAGCCACGCAAAGGAGGTGCCTTCTCCTTTCGCGGAGCTCGCAGGCCGGCGCGCGTCGCCCCGCCCGCACCGTGTGCCGCCGGCCCGTCCCCATTGCCCAGCACCCGCGTGTCCATTCATCCTCCCGGGAGGTTCCCATGCGGCACCTGCTCAGGTTGTCCCTGTGCGCGCTCGGATTCGCCGCGGCGTCCCAGAGCGCACCCGCCAGAGAGGCCCCGGCCGCCCCCGCGTCCAAGCCGGCCGAGTTCCGGACCGTACTGCCGCCGCAGCTGTCGTCCCCGCTCTCCGTCGCGCAGATCGCCAAGCGCGCGCTCGCATCCGCGCCCGCGCCCGCGACGACGACGCCCGCTCCCGCGCTGCTGCCCGGCGGCAAGGCGGAGCCTTTCTCCACGATCCTGCCCCCGGATCCCGCGCTCGCCGGCGCCCGCGCGCTGGCCAGCGCGGCCAAGCTCGCCGCGCTCGCGCGCGCGAGCGCCGATCCGACGCTCCCGCGCGCGGCGGGCGGGATCGCCGCGCCCGCCAAGCCACCCGACCTCGTCACCGCGCGACCGGCGGATCCCACCCGCGTGGGCGCCGCCGCCGAGCGGTTCGCGAGGAAGGCCGCCCGCGGCTCGTCCGCGGCGGCCACGCCCGGCGGCCGCAAGCCGCAGGGCGTCGAGACGCGCGGCACCGCGCCCACCGCGCTCTCGCCGGCACAGCTCGCCAAGCGCGCGCAGGCCGAGGCGGGGAGGCAGCCATGAGCCCGCGCCGCCTGCTCCCGCTCGCGCTCCTCGCGGCGTTCGCGCTGCTGCCCGGCGTCCGCACGGCGCACGCCGCGTGCGCGTACAACCTGATGACCGGCGACGTCACCTACGCGGCCAGCGCGACGCCGACCATCTACCAGTACACGCAGTCCGTGCCGTTTTGGTCGGCGGTCGGCGTGCGGCCCGCGCCCGGCGACGACTGGGACATCTCCGTCTACGGCGCCACGGCGCCCGACCCGACGTGCGTGACGTCGTTGAAGGCGTCCTCGACGCAGGGCGTCGGCGTCCTCGACTTCGTGATCGGCGACTTCAACTACAACCCGGAGGGCACCTACTACCCGGTCGCGAACCACTATTCCGGCTCGCAGAACGGCATCGTGCAGTGGGACACGGGAGCGGACTACATCACGCCGGACACGCCCGGCGTGACCGGCTCGTTGGCGGCGAACGACCTGCTGCGGGTGTGGGACGTCAACCTCGCCGCCGGGACCACGTACACGTTCCGCTTCTACCCCGACGGCGGCAGCGGCGCCCACCTGCTGCTCTTCCGCAACACGCTGCTGGGCACGTACTGGGTGGGCCGCAGCTCGGCGCAATTCGACGTCACGAGCTCGGTCACGTTCACCGCGCCGGCGAGCGGCTTCTACGGCGTCGTGCTCGCCAACGACGCCGCGACGTACTTCAACTACGCGCTGGCGGTCACCTCGTCTCCGTGCGGCGCCCCGATCACGCTGAACCCGGGTACGTCGACGAACATCGCCCCGAGCAGCGCCAACATGGCGTTCGATGCCAACGCCAGCTACTGGATGGGCGTCGGGATCAAGCCGAGCTCGGGCGACTGGGACACGCAGCTCTACGGCTCGCCGGCCGGCGGCACCTCGCCGACGTGCTTCTCGAACCTGCTGGCGACTTCGCAGATCAGCGGCAGCGGCGTCGACATCACGATCACCGACTTCAACACGACCCCGCTGGGCTGGTACTACGAGTACCCGTACATGTTCTCGGGCGGCGCGGGGTGCCAGGTGCAGTACACCGGCTCCCTCGGCGTCCTGAACGTGAACGACGACATGGTTTCCGCCTCGATGGCGGCGACGGACGTGGCGCACGCGCGCGACGTGTACCTGCTCGGCGGGCACACGTACGCGCTGGCGTTCGCCCCGACGGCCGGCATCACGCTGCTGCTGTTCGCGAACCCCGGCGGCGGGCCTTACCACACGGCCCGCGGCGGTGCGGCGGTCCAGACCACGACGTCGACGACGTACACGGCGCCGGCCAACGGCTGGTACGGCCTCGTCGTGGTCAACGACGCGGGCGCGGCGGGCAGCTACTCGCTCGGCGTCGGCGACTGCTCGGCGGTGACGCCGCTCGCCGCCAGCACGACGGTCTATACGGGCCTCTCGCAGAACGCGTACTTCTCGTTCAACCAGACCGACCCCTACTGGACCGCGGTCGCCGTGCGGAACACGAGCGCGGACTGGGACCTGTTCGCCAGCCAGGACGACGCGACCTCGCCGTTCCCGGCGTGCGCCACGCTGCCGCTGGCGTCCTCGTCGTTCCTGCCGCCGGTCCAGGACTTCGTCGTCGGCGACTTCAATTACAACACGTTCGGCACCTATTACCTGCGCGCGCACCAGTACACGACGGGACCGCTGAACCCCGCGCAGGTCGAGTGGGATACGGGCCCCGATTACATCCTGCCGAACGACAACAACTTCACCACGCGCGCGACGGGGCCGAACGACCTCATCGGCTGCTGGGACGTGCTGCTCAACGGCGGGCAGACGTACCAGTTCACGATCGGGCACAGTGGCGGGGCGGATCTCCACCTGCTGCTGTTCCGCAATCCCGCCTCCGGCACGTACTGGGCGGGCCGCGCCGGGGCGGCCTTCACCACGACCTCGACGTTCACGTACACGCCGCCGACATCGGCCTTCTACGGCGTGGTCGCCGTGAACGACAACGGCGTGGCCGACAACTACTGGATCAGCGTCCAGACGTGCGACCCGATCGTCGCGCTCTCGCCGGCACCAGCCGTCTCGGTTGTCGGACCCGGCGGCGTGTCGTTCGACTCGTTCGCCCAGCCGTACCCCTACTGGACCCCGGTCGCGATCCGCGGCACGGCATCGACCGACTGGGACATCGCCGCGTACCAGTCGCCCACGGGGGGACCGATCGGCACGTGCATGTCGAACGTGCTCGCGTCCTCCCAGAATGGCTTCGGCTTCACGGACTACGTGATCGGCGATTTCAATTTCGTCCCCACGGGCACGTACTACGTGCGGGGCGACCGCTTCATGGGCGCCAACAACGGCTCGATGCAGTGGTTCCAGGGCGGCCAGCAGCTCGCCATGAACGCCGCGCACCAGGTGCGCACGGTGACCGCGTCGTTCATGGTCGAGTCGTGGGACGCGCTCCTCACGGCCGGGCAGCAGTACTCCGTGTTCTTCTCGCACGACCCCGGGCTCGACGTGAAGGTCGACGTGTTCCCGTCGGCCGGCGTGGCGTACTGGGGCGGTCGCGCGAACGCGCTGTTCGAGGACACGCACAGCCACACGTTCACCGCGCCCACGACCGGCTGGTACGGCGTCGTGGTCGTGAACGACGGGGGCTCGGGGACGTACAACATCGGCATCGCGCAGGGCGTGACCGCGGTCGACGGCGCCATCGTGCCGGAGCGGACGGCGTTCTCCGGGGTCTCGCCGAACCCGGGCCGCGCGGGGATGCGGCTCGCCTACGCCCTTCACGAGCCGGGCGACGTGTCGTTCGACGTGATCGACATGGCCGGGCGGCTCGTCTCGAAGGTCACGGCCGGCGAGCGCGGAACCGGGACGTGGTCGGAGGCGTGGTCGGCCACCGATGCCGGCGGCCAGGCCCTGGCGCCCGGCATCTACTTCGTCCGCATGTGGGCCGGGGCGAGGGTGGTGGGCACGCGCAAGGTCACGCTGCTCGAGTAGCCGGCCGGCCGGGCGTGGAGACGGACCGGGCGCCGCGAGGCGCCCGGTCCGTCGAGATCAGCGGATCACGAGGAACCGGGTGCGCGCCTCCTCGCCCGCGAGCGTCGCACGGGCGAGGTAGAGCCCCGGCGCGAACGGACGACCCAGCGGCACGCGCTGCGTACCGGGGCCGTCCATGTACGGGCGGACCGTGGCGATGCGACGGCCCGCGACGTCGAACACGTCCACCTGCACCTCGCCCGCGAGCGGACTCGAGAGCTCGAGCTCGGTCGCGGCCCCCGGCGGTCCCGCCGCGCGCACCACGAGGTGGGCCACGCCGGGCACGGTGACGGAGGTGGCGCCCGCCGTGATCGCGCGACCGCCCTCGTCCCACGTCAGCCGGTAGCCGTAGGTGGCGCCCGCGCGCACGCCCGTGTCGGCGTACCTCACGCGGCCCGTGCCGTCGGGCGCCACCTCCGCCACACGCGCCCACGCCGTGGCGTCGCTCGT
>JBAIWU010000454.1:0-1675 GCA_037917155.1 Candidatus Eiseniibacteriota bacterium | reverse complement strand
GAGGAGTGGTCGTGGCCGGTGGCCGACCTCGAGCAGGAGCTCAAGGCGGGCGCCATGCGGGTGCGGGTGAAGACCCTGGTCGACGTCGCCCGCGGCCTGCCGGCGCTGCCGCCGTGCCCGCACTGCGGCGCCCCGGCGGAGATCATGGTGCGCGCGCATGGCCACGTCGCCTGCGCCCGGTGCGCGCAGTGAGCGGCCGGCGCGGCGGTGCGCTTGACCCTCGTGGGGCCGGACGGTAACGTGTTCTGTCGCTTCCCGCTGCGGGAAGCCTGAAATTCGCCCTCAATTCGGAGGTTTTCGCCTTGTCGCTGGAGTCGCGCAAGCACACGGCCCTGCAGGATCCCGGGGCCGAGATGGTCGACAGGATGACCGCGCTGTGGGACCGCTACGGGCGCATCGCGCTGGCCGTGCTGGCCGGGATCGTGGTGATCGCCGCGGTGGCGATCCTGACCGTGCGGCACAACGCCGACCAGGACAACCAGGCCGCCAAGGCAGCGGCCGAGGCCGACTACCTGTTCCGGCGCGGCGACCTCGAGCGGGCGCGGACGACCGCCCTGCAGGTGGCGCGCACCTGGGGTTCGACCCCGAGCGGCAACGACGCGCACCGCATCGCGGGCGACGCGGCGTTCTGGTCGGGCAACTTCAAGGACGCGATCTCCGAGTACAAGGCCTACCTGGCCAAGAGCCGTCCCGGCCTGCCCGCGGACTGCGTCCGCCGCAGCCTCGCGTACGCGCTCGACAACGACCGCCAGATGGCGGAGGCGGCGAAGACCTACACGCAGGTCTCGAGCGCGTTCGACCGCGAGTCCAACGCCGAGATGCTCTACGACGCGGCCCGCTGCGACCTGGCCGCCGGCAACCGCGCCGAGGCGGTCAAGACGCTCCAGCGCATCTCCGACGAGCTGGGCGAGACGTCGTACGCGGCGCGGGCGCGGGTCCGGCTGGGCGAGCTCGGGGTGACCGCCCCCTGAGCCGAGCCCGGCGCGGGGAGGCATCGTGAGCGCCACGCCGAGGGACGTCGACCTCGTTCTCGTCTGGCACCACCATCAGCCGGACTACCGGCACCCCCGCGACGGCCGCGCGCTGCTGCCCTGGGTGCGCCTGCACGCCAGCAAGGACTACCTCGACATGGCACTCCACCTGGAGCGCCACCCCGGCGTGCGGTGCACGTTCAACTTCGCGCCCTCGCTGCTCTCGCAGCTCGAGGACGCGCTCGGCGGCGGCGCCGATGCCCTGTTCGAGCTGCTCTCGCGCGAGCCCGGCGCGCTCATGGCCGGCGAACGCGCCGAGCTGCAGGCGCGCTGCCGCATCGCGCCCGCGGGGGCGCGCGAGCGCTGGCCGCAGTACCGCGCGCTGTGCGACCGCCTGCGCGCGCCGGCGACCGCGAGCGATACCGACCTGCTGCGGCTGAGCTGCTTCTTCCTGCTCGCCTGGCTCGATCCGCTGCTGCTCGAGGAGCCCGAGGCGGCCGCGGTCGAGCGGGCCGCGAGGGCGGGCGACCTGGGCCGCCCCGAGCTGCACGCGCTGCTGCGGCTGCACGCGCACGCGCTCGCGCGGGTGATCCCGGCCTACGCGGCGCTCGCGCAGCGTGGCCAGGTCGAGATCACGTGCTCGCCCGCGTTCCATCCCATCCTGCCGCTGCTCATCGACGTCCGCACCGGCCGGCGCGCGCGGC
>JBAIWU010000453.1:0-2272 GCA_037917155.1 Candidatus Eiseniibacteriota bacterium | reverse complement strand
GAGGATCGTGAGCGCGAGGTCGAGCCCGTCCGGCCGGCGGCGCGCGCACGCGAGCGCCTCGGCCTCGGGCAGCGCGCGGATCGAGAGCCGGACGCTGGCCGCACCGATCCGCTCGGCCTCGAGCGCCTCGGCGAGCGCGGCGTCGGGGCGCCCGGCATCGCGCTCGAGCGCGGCGCGCTCGAGCCGGACGAGCGCCTCGCTCGGATGGTCCGGCCCGAAGGCCGCCCGCGTGATCGCGAGCGCGCGGTCCAGCAGCACCCGGGCCGAGTCCGGGCGGCCGTCGAGGCGCTCGACCGCCGCCAGGTCACGCAGCGTCTCGGCGACGAGCGGGTGGGAGGGGCCGCACCCGCGCAGGCGGATGGCCAGCGCCTCGGAGAGGAGGATGCGCGCGGAGTCGCGCTCGCCGCGGGCCAGCGCCAGCCGGCCGAGGGGCTCCAGGGGCGCGGCGAGGTCGCGGTGACCCTCCGGGACCACGCCGCGCACGCTCGCGAGCGCCTGCCGCCAGCACCGGATCGCGGCGAGCGTGTCGCCCTGCTGGAGCCGCACCTCGGCGATGTCGTCGAGCACCTCGGAGGTCTCCTCGTTCCGCATGCCGAGCGTCGAGCGCCGGATCTCGAGCGAGCGCATGAGCCACGGGAGCGCCTCGCGCAGGTCGCCCATCGAGACGAGCACCGTGCCGAGGTTGTTCGCCTGCTCGGCGAGCTTCTGCCGGTAGAGCCACGACCGCTCGGCGAGCGTGTCGTACACGGACACGACGTGCTCGAAGAGCCGCCGCGCGCGCGGGTAGTCCCCGGTTTCGACCGCGAGCACGCCGAGGTTGCTCTCGACCTGGCAGACGTCGGGATCGTCGGGCGGCCGGTGCGCGGCGCGGATCGCGAGCGCACGCTCGAGCGCGGACTGCGTGCCGCCGAAGTCCCCGAGCATCGACAGCGTCGTCGCGTACGCGTTGAGCGCGTGCGCCAGCGGGTACGCGTCCGGGCCGAGCCAGCGCCCCTCGAGCGCAACGATCCGGCCGAAGATCGCGGCCGCGCTGTCCGTGTCCTGGCGGAAGCGGACGCAGCGGGCGAGCCGCTCGAGCGAGCCGCACAGCCCCGCGGTGTCCACGGGCGCGACCTCGCGCAGGGCCACCGCCGCGTGCGCCCAGCGATAGCACGCGTCGCTCGCGTTCGTCACCAGGCCCCGCCAGGCGAAGAGGTCGACCATGCTGTCACAGAGCCCGGCCTGCTCGGCGGCCGGCCGGCTCGCCAGGCGCGGCGCGAGCGCCGTCCCGAGGCTCTCGGCGCGCGCGAGGTCCCGCGCGCTCAGCGCGGTCGCGAACGCTTCGCGGGCGTCGCGCAGGGCGGCATCGGAGGCGAGGAGCGGGGGCGAGGCATGCGCGCCGGCGCCGGCGCCCGAGAGCAGGGCGGCGGTCACCAGCGGGAGCAGGAGGAAGCGGGTGCTCGGATGCATGCGCGCGTGCAGCCGATCGGGAATCGCCGCATGTCGGGGGCGCGGCGGCCAGGACGTGCAACCGGACGTTCCATGATGCTAGACGTCCCGGGGCCGGCGGCACAACACCGGACCGCCCCGCGTCGCGCGGCCGGCTACTTCGGCGCGGCGAGCAGCGCGCGGATGCGCGTCTCGAGGTCGGCGATCGGCATCGCGCCCACGAGCAGCAGGCCGGACGCCGCCGCGCGCGACGTCGCACCCAGCACGAAGCTCGGCGTGGCTGAGATGCCCGCCGCCGACGCGTCGGCCATGTCCTTGTGGATCGCGGCGTCGTAGCGGCTGCTGTCCATGCACGCTTGGAAGCGCGGCACGTCGAGCCCGAGCTCGCGCGCGTAGGTGACGAGCTGGTCGGGGCCGAGCTTGTCGGCGTTCACCATCAGCACGTGCCGCATCTCCCAGAAACGCCCCTGCTCGCCCGCGCAGCGCGCGCAGTTGGCCGCCGGCAGCGCGGCCGCGTGCATCGGCAGCGGCAGGTCGCGGACCACGAAGCGCACCTTGCCCGTGTCGATGAACTCGCGCTTGAGCGGCTCGAACGTGGCCACGTCGAACTGACGGCAGAACGGGCACGCGTAATCGGCGAACTCGACCAGCGTGACCGGCGCGTCCTTCCGGCCGAGCTCGTAGGCCGTCGAGGCGGGCGGCAGCGTCACGCGCTTCTGGGGCGCGGGTGCGGGCGACGGGGCGCAGGCCGTGCCCTGCTGGAGGACGCGGTCGAGGAGCGCGTGCACCTGGCGCAGCTCGACGAGGATCGAATCGGCCTGCGCGCGCGTGATGGCGCCGGCGC
>JBAIWU010000452.1:0-2022 GCA_037917155.1 Candidatus Eiseniibacteriota bacterium | reverse complement strand
TGAGCGTCACGATGGCCTTCTTCCAGTCGTTGCGCCTGCCGACCCAGCGGCCCTGCCGCTTGACCTTGCCGCGCAGCTGCATGGTGCGAACGTCGTCCACCTTCACGTTGAAGATGGTCTCGATGGCACGCTTGATGTCGATCTTGTTCGCATCGCGCGCGACTTCGAAGAAGTACTGGTTCTGCGTCTCGCGCAGGTGGGTGCCCTTCTCGGTGATGAGCACCTTGTGCACGACCTGCCGGGCGTCACGGTTCATCGGGAGAAGACCTCCTTCACGCGCGCCAGGCCGTCCTGCGTGAGCACGACCGCGTCCGCGTTGACGAGGTCGTACGCGTTGAGCTGGTGGGCGAGCGTGGTGTTGAGCCGGTCGATGTTGCGCACCGACTTCCACACCGCGTCGTTCTGCTGGTCGACGACCAGCAGCGTGCGCTTGCCGTAGACGCCCATCTTCTTGAGCACGCCCGCGACCTGCGCCGTCTTCGGCGCCTCGGCCGCGAGGGCCTCGAGCACGGACACGGCGCTCTCGCCGGCCTTCAGCGACAGCGCGGACACCAGCGCGGCCCGGCGCTGCTTCTTCGGCAGCTCGGTGCGGTAGTCGCGCGGGCGCGGACCGAATGCGCGGCCGCCGCCCGGCATCAGCGGCGAGGTGTTCGAGCCCTGGCGCGCGCGGCCGGTGCCCTTCTGCTTGAACGGCTTCTTGCCGCCGCCCGAGACGAGGGCCCGGTTCTTGACCATGGTCGTGCCCTGGCGCTGGTTGCCCAGGTGGCGCTTGATCGCGAGCCAGATCAGGTGCTCGTGCACCGGCTGGGCGAACAGCTCGTCCGGCAGCGCGGTCGTGCCCTTCTCGGCGCCGTCGGACCCGTAGAGCTTGGCGTTCATGTCTCAGCCTTCCCGCTTCTGGATGTAGACGAGGCCGTTCGGCGGACCCGGGACGGCACCCCGGACGAGCACGACGTTCTGCTCCTTGTCCACGCCGACGACGACGAGGTTCTTGATGGTCAGGTTGACGCCGCCCATGCGGCCGGGCAGGCGCTTGCCCTTGATGACCCGCGAGGGATACGCCGACGCGCCGATCGAGCCCGGCTGCTTGCCGAACGTCGGGCCGTGCGAGGCGTGGCCGGCCTTGAAGCCGTGCCGCTTCACGACGCCCGCGAAGCCGCGTCCCTTCGTGACGCCGCAGACGTCGACGTGCTCGCCCTTCTCGAAGAGCGTGGCGTCGACCGTCTGGCCCACCTGGTACGACGAGGCGTCCGCGAGCCGGAACTCGCGCAGGTGCCGCGACGGCGGCAGGTTCCGCTTCTTGAACTGGCCCAGCACCGGCCGCAGGAAGCGGGCTTCCTTGTTGGTGCCGAACCCGAGCTGGACCGCCACGTAGCCGTCGCGCTCCACCGAGCGCACCTCGGTCACGGTGCAGGGACCGGCCTCGATCACGGTCACGGGGATGACGTCGCCCTTCTCGCTGAAGAGCTGCGTCATGCCCACCTTCTTTCCGATCAGACCCATCATGTCGCTGGATTCCTTCTCGAAGGCGCACGCGGACCCGGATGGTTCCGCGCCGTCGCTCCGGCCCGAGCCGCGCTCAGGTCTTGATCTCGATGTCGACGCCCGCGGGAATGTCGAGCTTCTCGAGCGCTTCCATGGTCTGGGCGCTCGACCGCGTGATGTCGATCAGGCGCTTGTGAATGCGGATCTCGAACTGCTCGCGCGACTTCTTGTCCACGTGCGGGCTGCGGAGCACGGTGTACACGGTCTTGCGCGTGGGCAGCGGGACGGGACCCGACGTCATGGCGCCCGTCCGCCGCGCGGTCCGCACGATCTCGGCCGCCGACTGGTCCAGCGTCGCGTGATCGTACGACTTCAGCTTGATGCGGATCTTCTGCAGCATGGCGCCCCCGTTACTCCAGGATCTCGGTCACGACGCCGGCGCCGACCGTGCGGCCGCCCTCACGGATCGCGAACCGCAGCTCCTTCTCCATCGCGATCGGCGTGATCAGCTCCACCGTCATGTCCACGTTGTCCCCC
>JBAIWU010000451.1:0-1512 GCA_037917155.1 Candidatus Eiseniibacteriota bacterium | reverse complement strand
CCTGAGCCCCGGCGCCGTCCGCCGGCGCCCTCAGTCGGCGCGGGCGAGCCGCACGTCCCGGCCGCCGGCGTGCAGGATCACCGCCACGACGCGCCCGGTCGAATCCGAAGCGAACGTCCAGCGGTCGCTCGAGCTCGTCGAGTGGAAGTCCGCCGTCCCCTCGGCCGCGAGCTCCTGCGCCGGCTCCTCGTTCTCCTGCATGGTGAGCCGGCCCCCCGCGACGCGCATCACCACGGTGACGTCCGGAGGCAGCGCGTACGTGCCCGCGTAACGTGCGAGCATGTCGGCCGGGAGCGTCACCTCGGGCGGCGACGGCGGTCGCTCGGCCCGCGCCGGGCGTCCCCCGGGAGCCGGCCACCCGTGCCAGGCCACAGGCGTCCAGGGATCGCCGAGGACCTGCTCCAGCAACGGCGCGAAGATCGACTCCGCGTTCGCGCTGTTGCTCATGACGAGCAGGCCGTCGCCGCTGCGGGGAAAGCCGACCGCGTAGTGCCGGAAGCCCGCGGCGTGCCCCTCCTTGAAGAACGCCTCGCCCTGCGGCGTGCGGAGCAGGCCCCAGCCGAGCGCGTAGCCGAGCCCGGCCGCCCGTGTCGCGGGAGAGTCGAGCGAGTCGAGCGTGGGGAACTCGTGCGCCGAGGCGATGTCGACCTCGCGCGCGAGCAGCGTGTCGGCGACCCGGGGCGGGAACACGTTGCCCCCGAGCAGCGCGGCGAGGACCCGGGCGAAGTCCGCGAGCGTCGTCGAGAGCGACCCCGCCGCATCGGGGACCGAGGGCCTCGGCGTCCCCACGGCGCGCCCGTCCTCGTCGTAGCCCACCGCCATCTCGTCCTCGAAGCGCGGGCTCCAGACCATCCCGGAGCGCCACATGCCGAGCGGCGCCAGCACGCGCCCCGCGACCTCGCCCTGCAGCGAGTCCGCCGTCGCGGCCTCGATCGCCGCCTGCAGGAGCTCGAACCCGGCGCCCGAGTACGCGAAGCGCGCCCCGGGGTCGAAGTGCAGCCGCAGCCGCCGGTCCGGTTCGTCCGAGCGCAGGTTGGCGAGCCCCGAGCGATGCGAGAGCAGCAGGCGCGGCGTGATCCCGAGCGCGCGCGGATCGGCCGCCAGCTCGCCGAACGCGCCCTCCCCCGTGTGCAGTGCCGGCAGCCGGTCGGCGACCGGCGCGTCCAGCGGCAGCGTACCCGCGAAGGCCAGCTCGACGGCGGCGATCGCGACCACGCCCTCGGTCAGCGACGCGGCCGGGAGCACGGTCCGCTCCGTGAACGGCAGCCCGGCGTCGCGGTCCCGCCAGCCGTAGGCCCCGAGGTAGGCCACGCGTCCCTTGTGCACCAGCGCGATCCCGAGCCCGGGTACGTCGGCGGCGCGCATGAGCCGCGTCACGGTGGTGTCGATCTGGGCCGGGGTCAGCCGCCGGCCGTCCAGCCGCACGATCGGAACCCTGGGCAGGTAGCCGGAGAAGTGGTGCACGCGCGGCCGGCGCGCGCGGTGGCGCCGCGCCTCCGCGGGCGCCGGCGC
>JBAIWU010000450.1:0-2388 GCA_037917155.1 Candidatus Eiseniibacteriota bacterium | reverse complement strand
TACGTGGCGCTCGTCGCGCTCGCCGCGCCGCTCGCCGCGGGCGGGGGGCGCCGCGCGCTCGGGGCCATGCTCGTCGTGCTCGCCGTGACCGCGGCGATCCTCGCACCGTGGACCGTGCGCAACTGGGCGTGCTTCCACCGGCTCGTGCCCGTCTCGACGAACGGCGGCTTCAACCTCTACATGGGCCAGAACCCGGCGACGACGGACGAGATGGACTTCGACTGCATCACGGCGCTCGACCGGCGGCTGGGCGGGGCGCTCGCGCGCGCCGACGAGGCGGGCCGCGACCGCATCCTCGTGCGCGAGAGCGTCGCCTACGTGCGCCGCCAGCCCGTTCGCGCCGCGGGGCACGTGCTGTTCCGCGCCGCGCTCCACTGGGGCTTCCGGCCGTCGAACTTCACGGCGATGGGCCTTCCCGGCCCGGGCGACCCGCGCGACTACAGCCGCAGCTACGTGCTCTACATCTGGTCGTACGCCGTCGCCTGGGCGCTGCTGCTGGCCGCGTCGCTGGCCGGGCTGTGGCGGGCACGGGACCGCTGGCGCGAGCTCATGCCCGTGCTGCTCGTGTTCGCCTACTCGACGGCTGTGGCGGCGCTGTTCGTGGTCCAGACCAAGATGCGGCTCACCAAGGCCGAGCCGGCGCTGGTGCCGTTCGCGGCGTTCGCGCTCGCCGGCTGGGTGCGGGGCCGCGGCGCCGGCGCCGGGGGCGCGGGATCGCGTTGCTGAAAACGCGCCGGGCGGGCCGCGGCGGGTCCGTCACAATCGTTGTGGACAGCGCGGGCGGGGGATCGGTAGCTTCCCGGCATCCCGTTCCGGGGCGTGCCGCACGCCGCGGGCCGGCGTCCGAGTGCCGCGCGTCCCGACTCCTTCCATCCGAGCTGGGGGTGCCCGTTCCGATCATGCCGATGGCCCGAGCCTCCACGACCATTCCCGTCCACCTGTCGAGCATCCTGCGCGACTACTGCGGCGGGGCGTCCCAGATGCCGGTCACGGCGGGCAGCGTGCGCGAGGCGCTCGCCCAGATCGAGCGCGAGAACCCCGGCCTCCACCGCGCGATCTGCGACGAGACCGGGGCCGTGCGCCGGCACATCAACGTGTTCGTGAACTCGGATGCCATTCGCGACCTCGACGGACTCGACACCCCGATCGGGCCCGGCGACGTCCTCACGATCCTTCCCGCGGTCTCTGGAGGCTGAAGATGGCGAAGCGCGTCGTTCTGTGCATCGGTACCCGCAAGGGCCTGTTCGTGGCGGAGGCGTCGAGCGCGCGCGGGAAGTTCGACCTACGCGGGCCGTTCGGGGCCGGCGTCCAGGTGTACTCGGCGCTCGTCGACACGCGCGGCACACCGAGGATCTACGCCTCGAGCTGCAATCCCTTCTTCGGGATGAAAGTGCTGCGCTCGACCGACCTCGGGAAGTCGTTCAAGGAGACGAAGGGCGCGCCCGCGTTCGCGAAGGACGACGGCCGCGCGCTCGCCAACATCTGGGCGCTCGAGATGGGCGCGGGCAAGAAAGACCTGTTCGCGGGCGTCGAGCCCGCGTCGCTCTTCCACAGCGACGACGGCGGCGATACGTGGGACATGGTGCCGGGCATCAGCAACCACGAGCACGCGCGCAAGTGGCACCCGGGCGCCGGCGGGCTCTGCATGCACACGATCATCCGCGACGGCAATCGCATGCACCTGGGCATCTCGACCGGCGGCCACTACCTGAGCGAGGACGGCGGGCAGACGTTCACGGCCTCGAACACCGGCGTCGGCGCGGGGTTCGTGCCCGATCCGTACCCCGAGTTCGGCCAGTGCGTGCACAAGATCGCGCGCCACGACGCCGCGCCCGGGCGGCTCTACATGCAGAACCACGGCGGCTGGGCGAACTGGCACGGGCCCGGCGGCCCGCGCCCCGGGATCGGCGTGCTGCGCAGCGACGACCACGGCAAGTCGTGGCGCTCGATCGCCGAGGGCCTGCCGAGCGACTTCGGCTTCCCGATCGTCGTGCACCCGCACGATGCCGACACGGTCTACGTCCTGCCGCTCGAGCCCATGACGCGCACGTGCCCCGGCGCGCAGCCGGCCGTGTGGCGGAGCACGAACGGCGGCGGCTCGTGGAAGAAGCTCGCGCGTGGCTTCCCGAGGAAGGACAGCTACTTCGCCGTGCTGCGCGACGCGATGGACGTGGACGAGCTCAAGACCCCCGCGCTCTACGTGGGCACCACGACCGGGCAGGTCTGGATCGGGCGCGAGGGCGGCGAGCAGTGGGACCGGATCTTCGACTCGCTGCCGCCGGTGCACTGCGTGAAGGTGGCGGTGGTCTGATCGCGTTCCGGCGCGGCGCCGGTCAGAGTCCCGTGGCGGTGAACGCGGCCCAGTAGAACGGGGCCGTGCTGCGGGCC
>JBAIWU010000449.1:0-6167 GCA_037917155.1 Candidatus Eiseniibacteriota bacterium | reverse complement strand
GCGGCCGGTGCACGTTCGTGAGCGAGAGCGGCCGCCGCTGCGAATCGCGCACGGGGCTCGAGTTCGATCACTCGACGCCCGTCGCCCGGGGCGGCGAGACGACCGTCGCCAACCTGCGACTGCGCTGCCGCGCCCACAACCAGCACGCCGCGGATTGCGCGTTCGGTGCCGGCTTCATGGCGCGCAAGCGACGGGAGGCGCGTCGCCCGGCATCGCGCGCCTACGACCCGGCTCACGCCCGCAGGGAGTCACTGGAGCGCGAGCGCGCCGCGGCCGAGGCCGAAGGCGCGCGCGACGCCGATGTCATCCCGTGGCTGCGCCAATTGGGCTTTCGCGCCGACGAGGCTCGCCGCGCGGCAGCGGAGTGCGACACGCCGGCCGGCGCGCCGCTCGAGGACCGGGTGCGTCAGGCGATCCGGTTCCTCGCGCCCCGATGCTCGCACGTGGCCGCGCCGGTCGCGCAGGCACCCGCATGAGCGGGGCGTGAGGCAGGAAGGCCCGGAGCCGGGTGCAGCGGCTTCCTCATGGTGTGGCGACGCGGAAACAGGGACCACGCGCCCAACTGACGCAAGTGATGGCCATTGGCGTAGAGTCGATCAGGGGACGCCGCCTGGCTGAACCGGCGCTGCAGTGGCTGAACAACGAACTGGGCTCGAGGAGGCGAGAATGGAGGCGGGTCGGAACCGGTCTCTGCTGGCCCTGACGCTGGTCGCGTTCCTGCTTGCAGCGCTCGCGGCTGCTTGGGCAATGCGACTCCAGCGCGAACTGCATGAAGCCCAACAGCGGGTCGTCACTGCTGAGGGGCGGGTACAAGCGAGGTGGGATTCTCTGGGGCCCGGCGTGGAGGTCACCCTTCCATCCGGTTCTGGATCGGGTCGCGACTCAGCTTGGTACACGGGTCAGGCTCGAGGCGCTGCCTCACGGGAGAGGTTCTGGTACCATCAGGCTCAATTGGCGATGGCGCGCGGGAACACCCTGCTCGGGCGGGATGACATCTCCAGGCTCATGAAGCTCGGCCTTTCGGATCCCCCCGTTGCGCTTAGGCGGGACTTGGTGACGCATTCAGAACTGATCCCGTTCAAGTCCGGACAAGGCCGCTTTCAGTTCATTCCGCAGGAGGCGATCCTTCTCCCCGGCCAATGGGTGTGCGCCTACTACGAGGACGGGCACACCCCAGGTCACGTGCTCCTGCAGTACGAAGTGCGACCGGGTGGACGATTCGTATGGAGGCGCCTCGCCGTGGGCAGGCCGGACTGATTTCAGCCCGTGGGACAACGGGTCGACTGCCAGCCTTCGGCGTAGACCCGATCATCCGAGCGGCCGGAGTGCAGGGCCCCCGCATGATCCAGCCGCGAGGCCGGCACGCCCGCGAGCATCAACCCCATCCCCTCACGGCACCAGCACCCGGAAGCTGAGCGGCCGCTGCAGTCGTTCGAAGCCCGAGCGCGAGGGGTGGTCCATCGTCGCGATGACGCGCTCGAGGCCGCGCATGGCGTTCAGCTCCATGATCATGCCGCGGTCCACGGGCGGCCCGTCGACCGTGAGGATGATGCGCATCGGCTGGCGGATCATGTTCCAGAGCGAGGCCTGCCCGGAGCTCGGGGGATAGCCCTGCAGCAGCACGATGAGGTCGGCGCCCTGCGGCAGGATCACGCGGCCGAGCGGCTCGAGCGCCGCGTAGTCCTCCGGCCATCGGGGCAACGCGACCACGAGGTGCTGGACGTTGTCGTAGTAGGCGAGCGCGGCGACATCGGCCGAGTTGGGCACCCGCCGGTAGACGAGCGAGAGCCCGAAGCCCATGTCCGAGGGGTCGACGAACAGGGGCGGGGCCGGCGGCGCGGGCGCCTTCGGACCGGTTTCGACGGCCACGGGGGCGGCGGCGCCGAGCGTGTCCACGGCCGCGGCCCGGGCCGGCGGGGGCGAGAGCAGGGCCGCGCCCAGCAGGGTGGCGGCCAGCGGGCGACGCAGGTCCATCAGCGGCATGGGGTTCCTCCGGCACGGGTGGGCGATTGACACCTTTCGCGCCCGCATGATACAAACTTCGGCTCCGAACTGTCCCCAGAGGCTGTCCGAGGCCGCTTGGCATCCGGCGTGCGCCCGCGAGTCCGTGGCCGGCGCGTCCGGCGCCGAACCCGCGGTCCGCAGGAGTTTCCACTTCATGTACGCGATCGTCGAAATCAACGGCAACCAGACCAAGGTCACGCCGGACGCGGTGCTCGACGTGCCGCAGCTCGCCGGCGAGCCGGGCGCGAAGCTCAAGTTCGACAAGGTCCTGCTCGTCGGCAACGGCGAGAAGATCTCCGTCGGCCAGCCCAGCATCAAGGGCGCCTCGGTCGCGGTCGAGATCCTCGAGCACCTGCGCGGTCCCAAGCTCAGGATCTTCAAGTTCAAGCGCCGGCGCGAGTACCGCCGCCGCAAGGGTCACCGCGACGCGCTCACCCGCATTCGCGTCACCGCCATCACGGCGTAACGAGGCAACGCAATGGCTCACAAGAAAGGTCAGTCCTCGTCCAAGAACGGCCGCGAGTCCCACGGCCAGCGCCTGGGCGTGAAGAAATTCGGGGGCGAAGCGGTGACGTCGGGCATGATCCTCGTGCGTCAGCGCGGCACGGTCGTGCACCCCGGCCAGAACGTCGGCCGTGGCAAGGACGATACGCTGTTCGCCCTGATCGACGGCACGGTGCACTTCGCGCGCTTCGGAAAGACCCGCAAGAAGGTGCACGTGCTCCCGGTGCCGGCGGAATCCAACTAGTCTCCGCCGTTCGGAAAACCCGACGCCGTCACCGGTCGCACGACCCGTGGCGGCGTTTCGCTTGATACCGGCAGTGTCCACAGGAGGGGTGCCGTGAAGAACAAGGTCGCCGTCATCGGCGCAGGTAACGTGGGTGCGAGCGTGGCGCTGTACGTCGCGGAGCGCGGTCTGGCCGACGTGACGCTCATCGACCGTCCCGAGATGGACGGCATGCCGCAGGGCAAGGCGCTCGACATGCAGCAGAGCGCGCCGCTCTGGCACAAGGGCGGGCGCATCGAGGGCGCCACCGACCTCGCCGCGGTCAAGGGCGCCGACGTCGTCGTGATGACGGCCGGCTTCCCGCGCAAGCCGGGCATGTCGCGCAGCGACCTGCTCAAGATGAACGCGGACATCATCCGCCCGGCGGCGGAGGCCGTGAAGCAGCACGCGCCGAACGCCTACGTCGTCGTGGTGACGAACCCGCTCGACGTGATGGCCTGGTACTTCTGGCATGTCACGGGCTTCCCGAAGAACCGCGTGCTCGGCATGGCGGGCATCCTCGACTCGGCGCGCTTCCGCGCGTTCCTCGCCATGGAGCTGGGCGTGTCGGCGACGGACGTGCAGGCGATGGTGCTCGGCGGCCACGGCGACTCGATGGTGCCGCTGCCCGCGTACACGACCGTGGGCGGCATCAGCATCACGGACCTGGTGCCGGCCGAGCGGCTGGCCGCGATCATCGAGCGCACGCGCAACGGCGGCGCCGAGATCGTCAAGCTGCTCAAGACCGGCTCGGCGTACTACGCCCCGGCGATGAGCGCGGTCGAGATGGTCGAGGCGATCCTCACCGACCAGAAGCGCCTCGTGCCGTGCTCCGTGCTGCTGCAGGGCGAGTACGGGCTCAAGGACCTCTTCATCGGCGTGCCGGTCATGCTGGGCGGCAAGGGCGTCGAGAAGATCGTGTCGCTCAAGCTCTCCGACGCCGACCAGGCCGCGCTGGCGAAGTCGGCGAAGGATGTTGCCGATATGATTGCCGAGCTCAAGGGCGCAGGCGCGCCCGCCTGAGCCTCGTGTCTCCCGCGCGCCGCGTCCGGGACACCGGATGCGGCGCGCCCGTTTCGACCGGGAAGGAGCCGGGGATGCGTTCCGAGATCATCACGGTGCTGATGCTGGCCGCGAGCAACGTCTTCATGACGATCGCGTGGTACGGCCACCTCAAGAACCTGCAGCACCGGCCCTGGTTCGTGGCGGCACTCGCGTCGTGGGGCATCGCGTTGTTCGAGTACCTGCTGCAGGTGCCCGCCAACCGCATCGGCCACCGGGTGATGAGCGTCTCCCAGCTCAAGATCCTGCAGGAGGCGATCACGCTCACCGTGTTCGTGCCGTTCGCGGTGCTCGTCCTCAAGGAGCGCCCGCGGCTCGACTTCCTGTGGGCCGCGATGTGCATGATGGGCGCGGTGTACTTCATCTTCCGCGGCGCCGGCCAGCCGTAGGCGCGGCCGCTCCCGCACGGCGCGGCTCCGCGGACTCCCCGCGCGCCGCGTTGCGACCATCGGGGCCGCCGCGCTCGCGCGCGTCCGTGCTAACCTCCCGAGCCGGCCACGCGCCGCGTGGCCGCCCGACTCCGATCCATCCCGGAGAGCCCGTGCCCCTGATCCGCGACGTCTCCGACACCGCCCGCTGGGTGGCCATGTACCGCGCCGAGGAATCGGCGCGTCCCGACGCGCTGTTCCGCGACCCGTGGGCCGCGCGGCTCGCCGGCGAGCGCGGCCGCGAGATCCTCGAGCGCATCCCCGAGGGTCGCCGCTGGGGCTGGCCCATGGTCGTGCGCACGGCGGTGATGGACGAGATCATCCGGCGCGAGGTCGCGAACGGCGCCGACGCCGTCGTCCACCTCGCGGCGGGACTCGACATGCGGCCGTTCCGGCTCGAGCTGCCCGGGTCGCTGCGCTGGGTAGAGATCGACCTGCCGGCCATCCTCGCGGAGAAGGCCGCCGCGCTCGACGGCGAGAGGCCGGACTGCGCGCTCGAGCGCATCGCGGCCGACCTCGCCGACGCGGACGCGCGGCGCGGCGCGTTCACGCGCGCCTTCGCCGGCGCGACGCGCGCGCTCGTCGTCTCCGAAGGGCTGCTGGTCTACCTCGAGGAGGCGCAGGTCGCGGCGCTCGCGGCCGACCTCGCGGCGCAGCCCGCGGCCGCGCGCTGGCTGATCGACATCGCGCACCCGCGGCTGCTGCAGTGGATGTCGGGGCGCTGGGGGCGCGTCGTCGCCGAGGGGGGCGCGCCGTTCCGCTTCGCGCCCGAGGCGGGCACCGCGTTCTTCGAGCCCCACGGCTGGCGCGAGGTCGAGTTCCGCGGCGCGATGGCCGAGGCCGAGCGCCTCCACCGCACCATGCCCGGCATGTGGTTCTACAAGCTGATGGGCCTATTTGCCTCGCCGAAGCAACGGGAGATCCAGCGCCGCTTCTCCGGCATCGCGCTGCTCGCGCGCACGACCGGCCACGACGACCCACGGGGGAACGCATGAGCCAGGAACGCTGGACCGCCGTCGACGAGTACCTCGCCGCCACGTTCGCGCCGCACGACGAGGCGCTCGTCGCGGCGCTCGCCGCGAGCGCCGCCGCCGGACTGCCGGAGATCCAGGTCTCGCCGCCGCAGGGCAAGCTGCTCCAGCTGCTCGCACGCATGATCGGCGCGCGGCGCATCCTCGAGATCGGCACGCTGGGCGGCTACAGCGCCATCTGGATGGCGCGCGCGCTGCCCGCGGACGGCCGGCTGGTGACGCTCGAGGCCGACGCGAAGCACGCCGAGGTCGCGCGCGCCAACCTCGCGCGCGCCGGCCTCGCGCACGTGGCGGACGTCCGGCTCGGCCGGGCGCTCGACACGCTCGGCGCGCTCGCGGGAAGCCCGCCGTTCGACCTCGCGTTCATCGACGCCGACAAGCCGACCCTGCCGGAGTACTTCGATTGGTGCGTCAGGCTCGTGCGGCCGGGCGGCGTGATCGTGGCGGACAACGTCGTGCGCGACGGCGCGGTCGTGCAGGCGGACAGCGCCGACGCGGCCGTGCAGGGCGTGCGGCGGCTGAACGAGAAGGTCGCGGCCGAGCCGCGCGTGAGCGCGACCACGATCCAGACGGTGGGAGGCAAGGGCTACGACGGCTTCCTGCTGGCCTGGGTGAGGGCCTGAGGTCGGAGCTGGCAGCGCTCGCGCGACGCGCGACGCCGCAACGACTTGCCGCTCAGTTCTCGCGCAGCACTTTCACCCAGTTCGTCCGCGGGTAGAGATCGCGGAAGCCCAGCCGTCGCAGGTTGCGCGTCGAGGGGTTGGGCCTCTCCGGCGTGTCGTCCCCGGTCTCGACCGCGAGCCGCCGGATGCCCATCCCGCGCGCGAGCGCGACCCGCGTCGCGATGATCGCGCCCTGCGCGCCGAGCCGGCGGTG
>JBAIWU010000448.1:0-3172 GCA_037917155.1 Candidatus Eiseniibacteriota bacterium | reverse complement strand
GCATTCCGCGCGCGGCGGGCCGTCGTCGCGCCGCCGGAGCGCTCAGCGGGGCGCGCCGGCGTCGATCCAGCCGACCACGACGTCGGGCTCGCCCGGCTTGAGGAAGCCGCGCATCGTGTCGCCCGGCGTCGAGAGGCGGTAGCGGATGGCCGAGGAGTCGGCCACGACGGTGTCGTAGTTCGACCAGTCCGGGATGCCCGTCCCGGCGTGGTGGCAGCTCGTGCAGCCGGTGGGGGTCGTGCCCTCCGAGCGGTCCGCGAGCAGGTGGCTGACCGTGTTCGTCCACGTGACCGGCCCCGTCACGGCGGGCGTGAACGAGCGGGTGCTCCGGCCGCACGAGGCGAGCGCGAGCACGGCGGCCGTGACGAGGAGCGTCGCGGCGAGGGCGCGGATCGGCAGGCGGTTCGTGTGCATGTCGTCGTTCCTCCCGAGCGCGGCGCTCAGTAGCCGATGTAGGCGCGCAGGCCGATGCTGGCCGCGACGCCCGAGTAGTCGATCGACCGGTCCTTCAGCGTCGAGGCCGGCCAGCTCTCGTAGAGCGCGTAGTCGTCGCGCAGCCAGTGGAGCTTGCCCGAGTTGGCGTACCGCGCGCGCACCTGCGCGGTGACCGCCAGGCGCGGCTGCAGCATCTGCTCCGCCTCGAGCCCGACGTGCCCGTACCAGCCCTGGTTGTGGCCCACGATCTGCGTGGGGATGATCCGGCCCGCGACCAGGCTGTTGCGGTCCTCGAGGATGGCCTGGGCGATGAGCGGCCCGGCGCCCACGAACGCGTTGACGTGCCGGCGCGGGCTGGTCGTGAGGTTGTGGTACAGGCTCACGACGACGGGCATGGCCGTGGCGGTGAACTTCGTGTGCGCGTTGCGCTCGGGCGGCAGCTTGTCGGAGGTCTCGGCCTTGAGCCAGCTCACCTCGAAGTCGATCGACAGCCGCGGCTTGAGCGGGAAGCGCACGGAGTAGGCGAACTCCGGGTCCTCCTTGAAGTCGTCCGCCGGGTCCGTGCCGGCGCTCGAGGCGAGGTCGACGAGGTCCTGGTTCACGCAGCTGCCGCGCCCGGCCTGGAACGCGATCGAGGCCGGGAAGCGCCGGCCGGCCTCGAGCCGCTCGGCGTCGATCTCCTTCTGCGCGGCCCGGAATGCCTCCATCTCGTCGGGCGGGACCAGGTTCGGGTCCAGCGCGAAGCTGCCGTCGATGCGCAGCACGCCCTTGAAGCCCTCCTTCGCCTCGAGCGGGCGGCCGAGCTTGACGAGGCAGCGCGCGCGCAGCGCCCGCGCCGCGGTCACGTCGTCGCCCGTCACGCCGCCCTCGTGCAGCGCGCGCGTCAGCAGGTCGAAGGCGTCCTGGAATTTCGCGTCCTCGTAGAGCTTGCGCGCGGTGGCGAGCGGGTCGGCGGTCTCGGCGGGGTTCGCGGTCGCCGCCGGCGTGGTCGCCGGCTTCGCGGCCGCGGGCTTCGCGGGGGCCGGCTTCGCGGCGGCCCCGAGCGCGGGTGGCGCCGGGGCCAGGGTCACGAGCGCGCACAGCGCCGCGACCGCGAAGATCGGATGGAGGATCTTCATCGGTTGCCTCGTCTGGGGAGATAAGGAGAGAACGGGCCGCCCCGGAGCGAGGCGGCCCGTCGTGCGGCGTCAGTAGCCGATGTAGGCGCGCAGGCCGATGAACGCGCCGAAGCCGCTGAAGTCCACCTTGCGGTCCTTGAGGTACTGCGTGTTCGTGAACTGCAGCGTCGAGTTGTGGAAGAGCTCCGAGGCGGTCGCACTGCGGTAGAGCACGCGGCCCGTGAGCGAGACCTTCGGCGTCGCGAGCCACTCCCCTTCGGCGCCGCCGTGGAAGTAGAAGCCCGTCTTCTGGTCCGAGAGCTTGATGCGGACGGTGAAGAAGGGCAGGTCGATCGAATTGCTCGCGGCCAGCATGGGGCCGGCGCCGAGGAACACGTTGCCCCGCATCTTCGAGGTCGACTTGACCGCGTAGTAGGCGCTGATCACGACGGGCATGGCCGCGGCCTCGAACTTGATGTCGTTCGGCGCCGCGGTGGTGTCGTGCGCGGTGGAGCGCAGGCGCGTCAGCTCGATGTCGAGCGAGAGCTTGGGCCGCAGCGGGAAGCGCACCGAGCCGCTCACCTCCATCTGGGTGTCGAGCTTGTTCGGGCCGCCGTAGACCTTGCTGATCTCGCCGAGGCTCTTGTTGTCACCGGAGCCCGTGCCGAACTGGAACGAGATGCTCGCGGGGATGCGCTGCCCTGCGCGGATCTGCTCCTGCTGGAAGTCCTTGAGCGCGAGGTTGAACACGTCCATCTCGTCCGGCGGCACGATGACGGCATCCGGGCGGTAGTTGGGGTCGGCGTTGAGCACGTTCACGAACTCGCGCTTGGCCTCGAGCCGGTTGCCGGCCTTCACGAGGCAGCGCGCCAGCAGCGCGCGCGCGGCGACCGCGTCGCTGCCCACCACCGTCCCCTTCGAGAGCGCGTCCTTGAGCTGCGTCGCCGCGTCGTTGAACTTCGCGGTGTCGTAGAGCTTCTGCGCGTCGTCGATCACGGGCGACGCCGCCAGGGCGGGCGAGACACCCGCGGCGGGCACGACGGCGAGCACGAGCAGCAGCGCGGCCAACCAGGCCGCGATCGCGGGAATCCCTCTCCGTGTCTTCATGCAGGAGCCTCCTGGCGTGACGGTTCCGCGCGCGAACGCGAGCGGCGGGGTGGAAACTACTTCTTCTTGATCGTGAACGATACCTTCGCCTGCTGGCCGGCCGACACCGTGACGGTCTGTGCGCCGCCGTCCACCGTGAAGCCCTGGCGCACGAGCGACACCTCGTGCTTGCCGGGCGTCAGGCCGGTGACGACCCAGGGCGTCTGGTGGTGCACGGCCTCGCCGTCGATGTAGATCTCCGCCCACCCGCCCTCGGACGTGATGCTGATGCTGCCCGAGGCGGCCGCGAGGAAGTCGTACGATAGGGACTTGTCCTGGCCGGGGTCGATGTCGACGTTCCACTCGTGCGCGCCCAGCGTCGGGTGCACGACCTTGACTGTGTGCCGGCCGGGCTTCACCGACACCCTGAATTCCTTCTGGTTCTGCCCCTTCGCCTCGCCGTCCACCGTGAGCGCGCCGAACGGGCTCACGGTCACCGAGAGCGTGCCGGGTGTCGACGGGGCGCCCCAGATCGGAAGAGCGTCGTGTAGGGA
>JBAIWU010000447.1:0-2384 GCA_037917155.1 Candidatus Eiseniibacteriota bacterium | reverse complement strand
CGGCCAGATGCTCGGTGCCGGCCGCCCGCCAGTCGCCGGCATGCGGGTAGATGGCGAACCGGAAACGGTTCTCGCCGCGATCGGCGAGCGAGTCGGGCCACAGCGGCGACCTGAGGAGCGAGAGCCGCAGCACGTTGCCGTGACAGTCCCAGCCGTACTTGCTGTCGTTGATGATGCTGACGCCGTAGGCCGAGTCGGACAGGTCGGCCCAGCGCTGGCCCGGCACCTCGTACTTCGCGCGCTCGGCCTTGGTCTGCGGGTTGCACGAGCGGCCGATGGTCCCGTAGGGGATCTCGTAGGTGGCGGAATCGGGGTGCACGGCGGCGGTGAGCGCGACCTTCAGCATCTTGTGCGTCTCGTGCCAGTCCACGTCGTTGACCACGTCGAGGTACGGCGCCTCGCGGCCGAGCACGAGCGTCTGGGTGAACGTCGAGCTGCCCCAGCGGCGCGTGAAGCCGAACGCGGCCTCCGCGGCGTCGGCGCGGCGCACCAGGTTGGTGGTTTCCGTGACGTCCCACTGCTGCCCGTTGAAGCCGGTGTTCCAGGCGTCCCATTCCTGCGGCTGGTCGTAGAGTACCTGGAGGACGTTGGCTCGCCCGCCCGGAGCCAGCGCCTCGCGGTGGGTGCGCTTGTCGTAGATGCGCGTGATCTGCCCGGTCGCGGTGTCCACCTCGACGCGCAGGTACGCGTTCTCGAGCCAGGCGGGGCCGACGGTGGGAGCGGGCAGTCGGCTCGTGATCGCCATCCCGCGCCGCGCCCAGAAGACCTTCGCGCCAAGGGCCGGGACGTCGCGCGCCACGAAGGTCGCGGTATCGCCGCCGCCGAGGTCCAGGCGCACGCGAGCCGTGCGCGGCCACGTGAGGGGGTTGAACACCGCGACCGGAACCGCCCCGCGGGGCGCGCCGCGCGTGTCGAGTCGGGCCCTCAGCCCCGCGAACGCGCGCGCGGTCACGCTGTCGAGAGTCGCCCACGCGCTGTCGTAGTCGGCGTTGGCGTCGAGATAGATCTGGTGGAGCCCCGAGCCCGGCAGGATGTCGTGGAACTCGTTGAACAGGATCCGGTGCCAGGCGCTCTCCAGGCGGGCGCGAGGGTAGGCCGCAGTGTCCACCGCGGCGAGCGCCTCGGCCGTGCGGAGCAGGGCGTCGCTGTGGCGCGACGACCACTTCTGCCGCGCCTGCGTCGTGTACGTGCCGCGGTGGTATTCGAGGTACAACTCGTCGCGCCAGACCGGGAACGCCGTGTCCGGCTGCGACGCCCGGAGATCCGCGAGCGCGTGATCGGGGTTGTCGTACACCATCGCCGGGAAGGTCGGCACGCGCCGCAATGTCTCGGCCCGCTCCAGCATCGCGATGGTGGGGCCGCCGCCGTGGTCGCCTACGCCGTACAGCACGAGCTGGTGGTGGATGCCCTTGTTGCGGCGGACGTCGTCGAGCCGGTCGCTGATCAGCCGCTGCGGCTCGAGATCGTGGTCGTAACCGAAGGGATTGTACGTGAACAGACGCGTCCCGTCGCGTCCCTCCCACCAGAACGCGTCGTACGGCAGCTGGGTGGAATCGTTCCAGCGGATCTTCTGCGTCACGAAGTAGTCGAGCCCGGCGAGCTTATAGATCTGCGGCAGCGTCCAGGGATAGCCGAACGAGTCGGGCGTCCACCCGACCCTCGCGCGATGTCCGTACCGCCGCTCGAAGTAGCGCTGCCCGTACAGCCCCTGGCGCGCGAGGTCCTCGCCGGAAGGAATGTTCTGATCGGGCTCGAGCCACCAGCCGCCGACGATCGCCCACTGACCGGCCCGCACGGCGGCTTGGAGCGAGTCGGCGAGCGTCGGGAAGAGGCGGTCCATTGCGTCGTAGTAGGCGGCCGCGCTGGCGGCAAAGACGTACCCCGGGAACATCGCGGCCAGCTTGAGTGAGGTGCGCCAGGTGTTGGGGATCACCTCGTGCGAGGTTTCGCTCCACGGCCAGAGCCAGGCCGCGTCGATATGCGAGTTGCCGACGAGGTGCAGCGTGTCGCGGCGGAGGCGCGCGGCGAGGGGCGCGTAGGCGGCGCGATAGCGGTCGAGCAATGCCGCGTACGCTGCCGTGTCGCCGCCGGCCAAGGCGGCGAGCCACTCATGTGCGTCTGGCGGCGCGATGTCCGGGGCGCTGCCCGTCAGGGCGCGCGCGTACCGGAAGCCGTCGGCGTACTCCGGATACCCCGGATCACGCACCCGGACCTCGGGGAGCGTCCACCACGGCCGGCCCGGCTCGAGCGTGATCGAGACCGCGAGGGTGTCGCCGGCGCGGCACGGAGCGCACAGTGCCACGTTCCCCTCGTCCCAGGCGGCACTCCGGCCGTTGACCAGGTAGTGGGCCCCGGCGCCGAACTGCCCGGCCAGGAGGTCCACC
>JBAIWU010000446.1:0-13455 GCA_037917155.1 Candidatus Eiseniibacteriota bacterium | reverse complement strand
GTGACGGTCGCACGCTCGGCCAGCGCCTCGCGCACCAGCGCGAAGCGGCCGTGCTCGAGGTAGCGCAGGCCGCCGTGCAGCATGTGGCTGCTCGTGCTGCTCGCGCCGCTCGCGAGGTCGGCGTGCTCGAGCAGCGCCACGCTCCAGCCGTTGCGGGCGGCCAGTCGCGCCACGCCGAGGCCGGTGATGCCGCCGCCGAGCACGAGGACGTCGAGCACGGTCAGGCGCCGCCCTCGTCGAAGGACGCGAGCGCCTGGTCGAGCGCGCGCTGCAGGTCGCCGAACTTCGCGCGGTAGTCGTCCTGCGCGCGCGCGATCACCTCGCGCGCCGCATCGCGGCCGTAGAGGCCCGCCATCTCGACGCGCGCCGCGGCCGCGCCGGGCATGTCCTTGTAGGTGAGGAAGTAGTGCTGGATGCGGTCGATGAGCACGGGCGGGCAGTGCTCGAGCTCGGTCCACGACTCGTACGTGGGATCGCTCTCGAGCACCGCGATGATCTTGTCATCCACCTCCGCGCCGTCGAACATGCGCAGGCCGCCGATCGGGCGGGCGCGCACCACCACGCCGCCGTGGTTGATGGCGCGCTCGGTCAGCACGCACACGTCGAGCGGGTCGAGGTCGCCCTTGACGCCGGGGCGCCCGGTCTCGCGTGCCGCCAGCGCCGCCACCGAGTCGCCGCAGAGCGTGCGCGGGATGAAGCCGTACGGCTCGGGGGAGAGGCTCGAGTAGCGCTGCGGCCGGTCCAGCTTGAGGATGCCGCTGCGCTTGTCGATCTCGTACTTGACCGTGTCCGCGGGCACCAGCTCGACGTAGACCGTCACCACCGCGGGCGCCTGCGCGCCGATCGCCAGCCCGTGCCACGGGTGCGACTGGTACAGCAGCCCGAGCAGCCGGGTCACGTCCTCGGGACGCTCGTCCATCCGTGGATCCTCCCTCCGGCCGCCGCGCCCTTCGCGGGCCGCTGCCGGCCGTCAGTTCGTGCCCGCGCCGGGCGCCTCCGACATGGGCCGTGCGTGCGGCGCCTGGTTCAGCGCGCGCTCGACCGGCAGCACCATCGCCACGTGCCCGACCTTGTACCTGCGGATCGCCTTTCGCGCCTCGGCGGGGCCGAAGCGCTCGACGAACGGGATGATGCCGTCGATGGTCCCGCCGAAGTCGATGCGCCGCTGCGCGAGGTAGTCCGAGACATCGAGCCGCTTCGAGTCCTCGTGCCAGCGCACGAAGCGCGGCTGCGCCAGCGCCACGCGGGCCGCCGCGTCGAGCTGCGCCTCGAGCGAGTCGCCGCGGTAGGCGCGCGGCGCGAGCGGCGGGTCGCCCGCGTGCCCCGAGCACAGCGCGAGCGAGCGGCGCGGGTCGGTCGCCATCCCGCGCGGCTGCAGCATCGCGGTCGTGTCACCGTAGACGTAGCGCCGCTCGAGCTCGGCGAGCGAGCAGCGCCGCCCGTCGAGCACGGCCACCGGCGCGGCGAAGAACGGGCCCTCGGGCGCCTGCATCTCCTCGACCGTGTGGTAGCGCAGGAAGCGCTTGCGGGGGATGAGCAGCCGCATCGTCGCGCGCTCGATCACGGAGAAGTTGTAGGCGTTGATCGTCCACGCCAGCCGGTCGGCGGGGGCGAGCGCCGCGGGCTCGACCGCGAACATCGCCGAGCGGATCTTCTCCAGCGTCGGCGAGCGGTGCGTCTGGAAGATGCGCTCGTCCAGGTAGAGGCGCTCGTAGTCGAAGCGCGTGTCGGTCACGGGCGAGCGCGGGTCGAGGCGCACGAGGTACTTGTCGAGCAGCGCCTGGTAGCCGGCGTAGTCGGGGCCGGCGGCGCGCGCGAGCGCGGGCAGCGCGACGAGCAGCGCGACGGCGAGGAAGGATCGCGACATCGATAGAGGGTCTCCGGCGGCGCGGACGGGTCGGATGGACGTTGGGGAACCGCGACGATGCTACCCGCTCGTGCGCGATGCCGAAAGGCCGCCGGGACGCGCGCGCCGCGGGCGCCGCCGCCGCTGGCGGTTCGCGAACCGTCCGGGTTAGGCTCCGCGCATGTCGAGCCCCCCGCTCAAGACGCCGCCGCTCGTGCGCTGGCTGGCGATCCTCGTCGTGGTCGCGGCGATCGTCGTGCGGTTCTGGCCGCACCCGCCGGCCGCGCCGGTCCGGGTGGCCGCGACGACCTCCGCCGCGCCCGAGACGGTCACGCCCGCGCCGGCGCCCGCGCCCGCCGCGCGCTTCGGCCCCGCGATCGGGTTCCGCTCGCGGGAGCGGCTCGAGGAGCACTTCCGCAAGCACGGCTCCGAGTTCGGCGCCGCCTCGGCGGACGATTATCTGAGGCTCGCGCAGGCGCTGCGCGACCGGCCCGTCGGCGGCGACGTGCTCGAGCGCGTGCGCGCGGACGGCGTCGTGTCGCGCTTCGACCGCGCGTCCGGCGCGTTCATCGCCTTCGAGGCCGACGGCACGATCCGCACGTTCTTCCACCCCAACGACGGCGAGCGCTACTTCGAGCGCCAGGCCGAGCGCTCGCACGACTCGCCATGAGGCCGGAGGAGGCCGTGCGGGCGTTCCTGCGCGAGCGCGGGCTCGCGGACGAGATCCTCGCCGAGGGCGCGGAGGGCTTCGTCGCGCGCTGGGAGCAGGCGGCGCGCGACGCCGAGCGCGAGCGCTACCCGTTCGGGATCGAGGACTGGCTCAACGAGCTCGACGGCCGGCAGGTGCTGCACGAGCTGCAGGCCGCCGTGCCCGGAGCGCTGGGCGAGGGGCTCGCGGCGCGCCTCGACGAGGCCGACGCGCGCGTGCAGGCCGCGACGGTCGTGGCCGGCGAGTGCCTGTGGGGCGACGCGCTCGCCGCGCGCATGGGCTGGCGGCCCGCGCACGAGTGGTGGTACTGGCGGACGCCGCACGCCGTGGTTGAGGATTTCGAGGGCGCGTGAGCGCCGTGACCATCGGGCGGCCCACGCACGCCCGTCACCGCCGCCCGAGGGCGGCACGCAAGGGAGCTTCATGAACTACCGCAGCCTCGGGGCGTCCGGCCTCAAGGTATCCGAGATCTCGCTGGGCTCGTGGACCACCTACGGCGGCTCCGTCGGCGTCGAGGAGGCGACGCGCATCGTGCGCCGCGCGTTCGACGCCGGCGTCAACCTGTTCGACACCGCCGACGTGTACGTGAAGGGCGAGGCCGAGCGCGCGCTGGGCGCGGCGATCCGCGGCCTGCCGCGCGAGCAGCTCGTGATCGCGACCAAGTGCATGGGCCGTGTCGGCGAGGGCCCGATGGGCCGCGGCCTGTCGCGCAAGCACATCGTCGAGGCGTGCGAGAACAGCCTGCGCCGGCTGGGGCTCGACTACGTCGACCTGTACCAGTTCCACGCGCCCGACGCGGAGACGCCGATCGAGGAGTCGCTGCGCGCGTTCGAGGACCTCGTGTGCATGGGCAAGGCGCTCTATGTGGGCTTCTCGAACTTCGACCACCACCCGAAGGTCGCCGCGCAGGTGCCGGTCATCCAGAAGCGCGAGAGCTACCTGCCCATGATCTCGTCGCAGCCGCGCTGGAACCTGCTCGACCGTCACGTGGAGGCCGAGCACGTCGCGTTCTGCAAGCGCAACGGCATCGGCATGATCGTGTACTCGCCGCTCGCGCAGGGCGTGCTGACGAACAAGTACGCCGGCGGCGCGCGCCCCGAGGGCAGCCGCGCGACCGGCTCGTTCGCGCACTTCCTCGAGTCGGAGAAGGCGCTGACGCCCGAGAACATCGCCGCGGCCGAGCGCTTCGGCGCCTGGTGCGCCGCGCACGGCTTCGAGCCGGCGCCGGTCGCGATCGCGTGGGTGCTGCGGCACGACGTGGTCTCGAGCGCGATCGTGGGCGCGACGTCGGTGGCCCAGCTCGAGCAGAACCTGCGCGCGACCGAGGTCAAGCTCAGCGATGCCGAGTGGCGCCAGGTCGAGGCCGCGGTCGCCGGCGCGAAGACGCCGGCGCGCAAGGGGCCCGCGAAGAAGGCGGCGGGGAAGAAGAAGCGCGGGCGGTAGGGCCTCCCCGGGGGCGCGCCGCGCTGAGGCACTCCGGCCCCGCTGCGACGTCGCCGCCTCGGCGCGTCGCCTGCGGGGCCGGCCGCGTGTCGAGCATGCTACCGGTCGCGGCAGTCGCCGCGGTCGCGGCCGTAGCCGTCGTCGTAGCCGCGCCACCAGCGCGCGTCGCGGTCGTGGCCGCGCCAGCCGCGCGCCTGGCCCCAGCCGCCGTGGCGGCCGTGCCCGCGCTCACGCGCGCCGCCCCAGAAGCCGTCACTCCACTCGCCGTCGCCGCGACCGTCGCGAGCGCCCCAGCCGCGTTCGTACGAGCCGCCGCCGCCGTAGCCGCTGCCATAGCCGCCGCCGTTCCAGCCGCTGCCGTCGCGGCCGCCCTGGTTGCGGCCCTTGTAGCGCTGGCCGTCACGCCCGTCGTTGTAGCCGCGGCCCTGCTCGCGGTTGCGCTGCTGGTACTGCTGCCACGTCTCCTGCGACTGCGCGCGCGCGGCCGGCGCGGTCGCGACGAGCCCCGCGAGCACGGCGAGCATCGCGAGCGCCGCGAGCCCGGACCACTTCGGATACGCCTTCACGTTGCCTCCTCGGGAGCGTCGATGCGGATTCGGCGGCGCGTCCGCGGGGTCCGGTCCTGCCTGCCCCGCGCGCGGCGTCGCCGTCCATGGCGCGGCGTCCTTGCACGATCCGGGCCGCATCCCGAGCGCGGCCGCGCGCACGAGCCAACTCCACGCGCCGTGCGGGCGTTGCAGCGCCGCGGGCCGCGCCGGCCCGGGCGACGTGTGGCCGTTCCGCCGCAGGCCGTGGCGCGCTCGCGAGCATCGCGCCGCGCGGATGGTAGGCTGCGCGCGCGCTCGGTCGCGCGGAGACCATCACGATTCCGGAGGTGATCATGCGAACCCGTTCGGCACTCGTCGTCCTGTCCGCGGTCCTGTTCGTCGCCTCCACCACGGCGGTCGCGCTCGCGAAGCCCGCGCTGCCGAGCGGCGCGGGCGTCACGTTCCGGGCGCCCGGCGCCACGATCTGGTACGAGGTGCGCGGCACCGCGCCCGGCCGGCCGCTCGTCATGGTCAACGGCGGACCCGGGTTCGACCACACGTACGTGCTGTGCTCGGACGCCTGGGACGTGCTCGCTCGCGGCCGCCGCGTGGTGTTCTACGACCAGCGCGGCAACGGCCGCTCCGGGAAGCTCGCGAAGGACCAGTCGTGCACGCTCGCCGACCAGATCGCCGACCTCGACGCGCTGCGTGCGCAGCTCGGCGCGGACCAGATCGACCTGCTCGGCCACTCGTGGGGCGGCTACCTCGTGATGGCGTACGCCGCGCGTCACCCCGAGCACGTCGCGCACCTGATCATCACGGACTCGGCCGCGCCCAAGTGGAACGACACCGAATTCATCTTCAAGTACATCTACCCCGAGGGCGTCGAGCGCCAGGGCCCGCTCGACTTCGCGAGCGCGCTCGGCGACACCGCCGCCGGCAGGGCCAGCCTGCGCGAGTACCTGCAGATGCTGTTCGTCTCCGCCGAGAAGCGCGACGAGTTCATGTCGCGCGTCTCGACGTACCACTACGAGCCCGAGGTCAACCAGAAGCTCAACGACGACCTCGCGCGCTACGACATGTGGCCCGCGCTCGCCAACTTCCGGATGCCGACGCTGGTGCTCACCGGCCGCCTCGACATCAACGTCGCGCCCAGCACCGCGTGGAAGATCCACAAGGTGATCCCGGGCTCGAAGTGGGCGGTGTTCGAGAAGAGCGGCCACCTGCCGTACTTCGAGGAGCCCGAGAAGTTCGTGAGCGTGGTCGAGGAGTTCCTCGGAAGCCCGCGGTGAGCGGGGGGCTGGTGGGCGCTCTGGCGCTGTTCGGGCTCGTGATGGCGCTGGCGACCGTGTTCGTCGTGCCGACCCGGATCGAGGACCCGGTCTGGCTCGGCGTGGTCGTGATCTCGGCGCTCGTGGTCTCACGCTTCGCGCCGGGCCTGCACTTCCTGCACGGCTTCCTTGTCGGCCTCGTGAACTGGGTCTCGGTCACGTGCACGCACGTGGTCTTCGCCCGCGCCTTCCTCGCGCGACATCCCGCGGGAGCGGTGCCGGCGACGCTCGCTACCGGCCCCATGCCCCCGCTCGTCGCGTGGATGCACCACTACCAGGTGCCCATCCCGGGCGCGTCGGCGGTGATCATCGGCCTGCTCGCGTGGGGCGGGTCGAGGTTCCTCGGGCGGAAGGCCACGGTCGGCGCCCGGGCGTGACGCGAGTGCCCGGCGCACCCGCTCCCGAGTTGCCGCCCCCTACGCCTCGTGCACGTGCGCGTGGCCTCGCGCGTGGGCGGCGCTGCTGCGGATCGTGCTCCGGGTGGAGGTCGAAGTGCGCCCGCGGTGCGCAGGCGGGTCACGGATGGTCTGGTGCGTGGCCGGGTCCGGGGAGCGCGAGGAAACTTCTCCGTACTTCGGTCTTAGGCCCGGACTCGCGCCCAACTCCTGTCGTGTCGATCCGCTGGAACGGCATATGCAAGACGTTCCCCCCGGCACGAACGAACTTGAACTCGAGCGTCTCGGGGCGTAGCACTCCCGGCCGTCACGCCCGTCGGCGTGGCCTCCATGCATCGACGAATCGCACGTGGTGGTTCCCTCCGGTCCGGCTCGGCTCTTCCTCACGCGAGCGGACACGCGATGCGCATCCGTCCTCGCGAGTACACCGAGAGCGCGGTCGCACGACGGGCTTAGCCGGTTCGCGCAACATCGTCGCTACGGCTGCGGCGCCCCCCCGATCGACACGCACCTGTGTCGCCCTTGCGCGCCCGACGCGAGGAGGTGAGGTCCATGACCTGATCCCAGGGGGCGTCACTCGACGTGCTCGGTCCGTTGTTCATGATCACCTTCATCATCCACGATCGCCCCGCCATGGGCGTCGAAGGAGATTCGACGTGACAACCGTCATTCACACACCGGACGTGGACGTGCTCGATGTTCACGAAGGGCGCGAAACCGATTTCGCGCGGACGCCGGCCGGCCTGCGCATGTTGCAGGGCGCGGATGTCCGGGCGCCGTTCAGCATGGGGTGGCTGCGTGACCTGCCCGACCTGCGGGACTTCACCCCGACGACCGAGGAAGTGCCTTCGCGTCTGGCCGCATTGAAGCAGCGGCCCGTGAAGGAAATGCTGTCGGGCATCGGCGCGCACACGGCTCCGAAGACGCTGCCACAGGCCGTCGACCTGCGCGGTTCGTGCTCGCCGATCGAGAACCAGCAGAACATCGGTTCGTGCACGGCCCACGCAGGCATCGGCTTGCTGGAGTACTTCGAGCGCCGCGCGTTCGGTACCTGGGTGGACGCGTCCCGGCTCTACCTCTACAAGGTCACGCGCAAGCTGCTCGGATGGAACGGCGACACGGGCGCTTACCTGCGCACGACGATGGGCGCGCTGGTCCTGTTCGGTGCCCCGCCGGAGCGGTACTGCCCCTACGTGCCCGCGAACTTCGATCGTGAGCCGGACAGCTTCCTCTACGCACTCGGCCAGAACTACCAGGCGTTGTCGTACTACCGGCTGGACCCGCCGGGCACGTCGCCCGCCGACCTGCTGGCGCGCATCAAGTCCTACCTCTACTGCGGGCTGCCCTCGATGTTCGGCTTCACGGTCTACAACTCGATCTGGCAGGACAACACCGGGAAGATCCCGTTCCCGGTCGCGGGCGACCGGAACATCGGCGGTCACGCGGTCGATGCCGTGGGCTACGACGACACGATCAAGATCCAGAACAACAAGCCCGGCAGCCCGAGCACGACGGGGGCGCTGCTCATTCGGAACTCGTGGGGCACCGGATGGGGCTCGCAGGGCTATGGATGGCTGCCCTACCAGTACGTCCTCAGCGGCCTGGCCGTGGACTGGTGGTCGCTGCTGAAGGCGGAGTGGGTTGCGACCGGCCAGTTCGGCATTCCCGGTCACTAGAGTGTCGTGAATGCGTGGTCGGCCGGCGGCGCCGGAAGCTGGACGAGCCGCCGGCGTGTCGCCGGCCGACCGCCGTGTCGAAGGAGTGCGTGCCATGCCTCACGTCAGGAGCCGAAGCGCCGTCGCGCTCGGCTGCTTCTTGATCCTGGCCGGATGCGGCGGGCCGAGCCCGCACCAGTCGACCTCGGAGGGTCCGAAAGTCATGACGACGCTTGCGGCGCAGGACTCGGGCCGCACGGTCACGTTGGGCGTGGGCGAGATGTTCGAGGTGAAGCTCCCGGCACGACCGACGGCAGGCTACCGATGGGAAATCGTCAGTGTCGACACCGCCGTCGTGCGGCGGCGCGGCGAGGGGGAGTTCGTCGCGGCCGGCAATGCGCCGGGGGCCGGGGGAATCGCAACCCTGCGGTTCGAGGTCGTGGGAGCGGGGCGCACGAAGCTCGTGCTCGCGTATCGCCGACCGTTCGAAAAGGAGACCCCGCCGGAGGCTGCTTTCGAAGTGGATGTCACCGCGAAGTGAACGCGCCCGGGCGCGTACCGGGCGCGGAGATCGGGCCGCACGTGCACTCTTCTCGCATCGCCAGCGCTGCTGGCACGATGACTCATGGGAGGTGGGTAATGAACGGGCAAGCAACACCACGGTCAGCCGATGAGCTCGCCAAGCGTGTTTCCGAAAGCCCGGAGCTACAGGAGGCGCTCAAGAGTAACCCGACGGGGACGCTGTGGACCCTTGCGCAGAAGGTCGTGAAGGACATTCCACTACATCCCCCCCTGCAGTGGGATTACGTGATCTACAGGATCGTCGTTGTGGCGCTGTCGCTCGTCGTTCTCGCGGTGGTGGCCGGAGTATTCGCGCTGGCGCTGCAGCACCATGAGGCGCCACAAGTTCTGACGGCGATCGGCTCGACTGCACTCGGGGCTGTCGCCGGCCTGTTGGCGCCTTCGCCTGGGGGGAAGCCCTCGTAAAGGGAGGGGTATCGCTGAATGAAGGTCTTTGGGTCTGACAGGCATCAGGTCGCTCGCCGCGCGGGACCTCGCGTCGCCATCCGCCGGCCTCGAACCGGAGAGGCAGAGTGAGACCACGAGCGGGGGAGGAGTTCCCTGCAGGTAGCTGTCGAATCGATGGCAGGCCTGCGGGGGCCGCGTCCGGGCCTCCGCAGGCAGTCTCACCCGTCGCATGGACGATCCGCGCTGAAGCGTTCGACATGCCTCACAGGAGGGTGCGATGAAGATTCGCAACATCGTGGCGGTGCTCCTCGCGTCACTCCATGAACTCACGGACTCCTATGGCACGCCCTCCGACCGGCCCAAGGTCAGAGCGTTCATGGCTGATCCGGGGGGATCGCCGTTCGATACCTACCTCTACGTTGGCCGAATCCCGCTCTCCAACTTCTATGCGCACGTGGAGTCGGTGTTCGACAAGGCCTCACTCTGGCAA
Source organism: Candidatus Eiseniibacteriota bacterium (assembly GCA_037917155.1). Lineage (GTDB taxonomy): Bacteria > Eisenbacteria > RBG-16-71-46 > RBG-16-71-46 > RBG-16-71-46 > CAIXRL01. The sequence continues at coordinate 4,090 of JBAIWU010000446.1, read as the reverse complement.
GAGGTTCAGCGTCGCCTGAAGTCGCCCGATCTGCCGCAGCCAGGCAAATGGGACGCGGGGTCCCTCGTGAGCGATCTCGCACTGTGGATCGACGCGAACTCATAGGGACACCGATGCGCTTGCCTTGCCAACCTGAGCCCGGTCGGAGGCCGAGATGAGGCGCAGGATCTTGAATCTCGGAAGGATGGCGACAATCTGGGCCGCCTTGCTCTCGATCGCATCGTTGCCTTGGCCCGACGGGGCGCGCGCCGATGCGGACAAGGGGTCCCCGCAGCCCACCGATGCCCTCGAGGTGAACGCCGGGTGGCTCCGGGACTTCGAGGCAACGGTTCAGAATGCCTTCTATTACCGTGTGAGCTACGAGGGGAGGCCGGTTCGCGGGCAGGGAAGCGAGTTCGCAGCGGCTCCGAACCCCAATACGCCCGCAACCCGGACGGTCGACAAGGCCGGTGACACCGGGAACTTCAATCTGCGCCTCGAGCGCGGCCAGGTGGGCACCAACAGCGAGCTTTACGACGTGCTCGGCATCCGGCCACTCAGTCTGAGCCTGCCGGCGCTGGCTCGGCTGCGCGGTACGGCCCAGGCGACCGGGCAGCTGGATGGCAGGCTGTTCACCCTGGCGCTTGGCCTGGAAGCGCCTCCCGTCCACCCGCTTCACTCGCTCAACGAAGCCACGCCCGCCAACATCACCAACTGGGTCATCTTCGGTGTCCAAGCCCAGCGACGGCAGCTGGACAGCACCACCACCACGGTCAAGGAAAGCGGCGTCGCGACAGCACGGGCGTTCGTCGGACGCGGATTCTGGTGGAGGCACAGCCAGCAGCTCACGGGGATCAAGAAGGACCTGATCCGCGACGTGCTGGCGGAGGCATCCGACTTCACTGACGCGCAGGGACTGCACGATGCGATCAGGGAGCGGATCAAGCAGGGCACGGCGACTGACGCGGATCGCCTCATCCAGCTGATCGCCCAGGAGGGCGAGGGGCTGCCCGTCGCAGACCGGCATCGGGCGGATCTGTGGGAGCAGCGGGTCGTTCAAGCCGCCACCTGGAACCAGGCGAACACACCACCGGACCAGCCCACGGTCGCGTTGTGGCTCGAGGGCCTGGTCTGGCGCGAGTTCGGCCGAGACCGCGCGACCGACGCATGGCTCAACACGGTCGTGAGCACGCTTCGATGGTGGCCCGACCCGCGGCACCCGAACATGGCGTGGTTGTCGCTGTGCTACGTCAACGGATTCGACCGTGCCACGCTGGCGAGCCGGCGGGACCAGTTGATGCTCACCCTGGGGACGACATTCTAGGCGTAGCCACCGCGTCAAGCAGACGGCTCGAAGCCGCACTCCGAGGGTCGCCCCCCCCCGCCAGTTCGAGCACGCTCCGTCCCGCGCCGCTCCCTACGCCTCGTGCACGTGCGCGTGGCCTCGCGCGAGGTCGACGCGCGTGAGCGCCCAGGCGCCGCCGGCGAAGAGCGGCAGCAGCGTGAGCGTCGCGAGGCGGCCGCCGTGCGAGAGCTGCGTCACGGCGCCGAAGAGCACGGGGCCGACGACGCCCGCGAGCTTCTCGCTCACCGAGTAGAAGCCGAACAGCTCGCTCGACTGCTCGCGCGGCACGAGCGAGGCGAAGATCGAGCGCGAGATCGCCTGCGTGCCGCCCTGGAACAGCGCCACGAGCGCCGCGAGCAGCCAGAAGTGCCACGCGCTCGAGAGGAAGTAGGCGAACACGCTGATGCCGCAGTAGCCGGCGATGCCGAGCATCACGGCGTTCCTGGGGCCCAGGGGCCCGGCGAGCCGGCCGAAGGCGATCGAGGCGGGCGCGGCGACGATCTGCACCATGAGCAGCGCGCCGATCAGGTCGCGCTGGCCGATGCCGACCTCGGCGCCGTAGATCGTCGCCATCTTGATGATGGTGCCGATGCCGTCGGAGTAGAGCCAGAACGCGACAAGGAACCACAGCAGGTCGCGCCGCTCGCGGATGTGGCCGAGCGTGCGGCCGAGGCGGCGGAACGTCGCGCCGGCCAGGCGCCGCACGGGCACGCCGTGGCGCTCGGCCTCGGGCTCGGGCACGTGGCGGAAGAGCGGCAGCGAGAACGCGAGCCACCACGCGGCGACGCTCGCGAACACGACGCGCGTCGCCGCGGCCGGGCCGGAGAGGCCGAAGCGCGCGGGCGCGAGCAGCAGCGCGAGGTGCACGGCCAGCAGCAGGCCGCCGCCGATGTAGCCCCACGCGAAGCCGCGCGCCGAGACGGCGTGCAGCTCGTGCTCGTCGGCGACCGCGGGCAGGAGCGAATCGTAGATCACGTTGCCGGTGGCGAAGGCGATGAACGCGAGCCCGAACGCGAGCAGCAGGCTCCACCACGCCCCCGCGGGCGCGACCGCGAGCGCGAGCGTGCCGCCGACGCCCACGAGCACGCACGCGAGCAGGACGGGCTTGCGCCGGCGCGTCTGGTCGGCGAGCGCGCCAACGATGGGCGAGAGCACGGCCGTGACCGCGAGCGCGAGCGCGCTCGCATAGCCCCACGTGGCGGTCGCCTCGTGCGGGGGCATCGCGCGCGCGGCGACCTTCGCGAAGTAGACCGGCAGCACCGCCGAGACGACGCTCGTGGCGAACACGGAGTTCGCCCAGTCGTAGAGGCACCACGCGCGCTGGGCGCGCCGGCGCTCCGCTGCGGGTCGCGGCCGGTCGATCATTCCCTGACATTGCCTGATACTCCGGGCTCCGGCCAGCGCGTCCAGGGCCCGTCCGGCGCGAAATCCCGCCCGGGGAGACGGGAATTCCCAAGAATTTCGGGCCTCCGGCGGAATCTCCCCGCGGTTTCGCGCACCCAAAGATCGTTTCCAGGTCGTGCTCTCCCCACCACATCGCCGGCCGCTGACTCGCGGCTGCCGCCCCGGGCGGCAGCGTGGCCGCATGGGCCGCGGTCCACGGGCCGAGGGAAGCATTCGGGAGGAAGCACGCATGATCCGCGCCCCACAGCCTCGCGACGAGGCGGGCCGCGTGCGCACCCTTCGGGAGATGGGCGTGATGCTCACCCCCGACGAGGAGCGCTTCGACCGCCTCACGCGCCTCGTCGTCCGCCTGCTGCGCGTGCCGATCGCCCTCGTTTCCCTCGGCGACGCGCGCGTGCAGTGGTTCAAGTCCACCGCCGGGACGGACCTGGGCCGGACGTCGCGCTCGGTGGCGCTCTGCGGGCAGGCGATCCTCGGCGACGAGCCGCTCGTCGTGCGCGACATGCTCGAGGACGATCGCTTCCGCGACAGCCCGCTCGTCACCGGCGAGCCGCGCGTCCGCTTCTACGCCGGCCAGCCGCTGCGCGGCCCCGACGGCCGCAAGGTGGGCACGCTGTGCGCCATCGACACGCGGCCGCGGCGCCCGAGCGCGGACGACCTTCGCATGCTCGCGGACATCGCGCGCCTCGTCGAGGACGAGCTCAAGGCCACGGCGCTCCGCGAGGCGCAGAGCGCGCTCATCGCCGAGCGCGACACGCTGCGCCGGCGCAGCATGCTCGATCCGCTGACGCGCATGTGGAACCATGGCGCGGTGCTCGAGGTGCTGCAGCACGAGCTGACCCGCGCCGAGCGCCAGCACCACCCGCTGTCGGTCATCATGGCGGACCTCGACCACTTCAAGCGCGTGAACGACGCGTTCGGACACCCCGTCGGCGACGGCGTGCTGGTCGAGGTGGCGCGGCGGCTGCGCGCCTCGGTGCGGCCCTACGACGCCGTCGGGCGCTACGGCGGCGAGGAGTTCCTCGTCGTGCTCCCGGACTGCGACCGGGGCACAGGGCTCGCGATCGCCGAGCGCATGCGCCGGGCGGTCGAGCGGCACCGCTTCGTCGCCGGCCGCCGCGCGTTCGCGGCGACGCTGAGCCTGGGCGTCGCGACGAACGCGTACAGCGCGCGCCGCGACCGGCGCCAGCTCGTGCGCGCCGCCGACCGCGCGCTCTACGCGGCCAAGGCCGCGGGGCGCAACCGCGTCGTCGCCGCCTCGACTCCGGCGCGCGGCGAGCCCGCGGAGGGCGGCACGGCGCCCGGCGAGCGGTCGCGGAGCGGCGAGCCGCGCGTGACGCGGGTCTGACGCCGCGCGCCGCC
>JBAIWU010000445.1:0-7605 GCA_037917155.1 Candidatus Eiseniibacteriota bacterium | reverse complement strand
TCGGCGCACGCCTGGGCGTGCGCCCCGGCCATCTGCGCCCACGTCAGCGTGTGGTACGCGTGCGCGCGCTGCGGCCACTCGGGGCCGCCGAGCGCGAGCGCACGAATCGCCTCCGCCTCGGCCTCGTCGTACCCGCCCCCTGACGCGACGATGTCGGCGTGCGCGATCAGGCTGTCCGCCGGTGCGACGGGCTCGCCGCGGAAGCGCCGCTCGCCGACCTCGAGCAGGTCCTCGAAATCCGCCCGGGACATGCCGCCGATGTGCGACGCGAGCTCCGTGTCCGTCCCCGGGTCCACCACGAGCAGCGTCGGGGTGTAGCCGACCCGATGGTGGTTCAGGAATGACTGGTTGACGGGCTTGTCGAAGTCGAGCTCGAGCCAGACGAACCGTCCGGCGTACCGTCCGAGGGCGGGCTCAGCGAGCGTTGCCCTCATCAGGCGACACGAGTATCACCACGGCGCCCAGGCCTCGACGAAGATCGGAACGTGGCGGCGCACCGCCGCCGCGCGGGCCGCGGCCCAGTCGTCGTTCACGATCGGCAGGCCCTGCGTTGCAGCGGTCGCGGACGTCGCGAGCGCCAGGAGTCCGAGCGAGAGGAGGGTCGGGAGTTTCGACATGGCGGACCTCGTACTGCACGGCACCGACGGAGCACGGTCGCGACCGCAGGGAGCTCGGCCTTCCCGCCGCATCGCGACGTCTGCGACCACGTCCCGAATGTCGTTCCACGAGTGCGCTCGTTCAAGGACATCCGGCCCACGAAAACGGTCACCGGCCGCCCTTCGTTGCACTCGTGGACACGAAACGGCGCGCTGGTCGCCGTCGCGGGCGCGATGCGCAACGGCAGCCGGCCCACGAGCGGGCCGCCGGGCGCGCACCGCGTCGTCCCCGCGACCAGCGCCCTGCCCGGGTCAAGGCCGGTCGGTGCGGAGCTGCGCCATGACCTCGCGCATGAAATCGGGAAGATCCGGCGGCCAACGCGAGGTCACGAGGTTGCGGTCCACGACGACCGATGCGTCCTCGTAGATCGCGCCGGCCCGCTCGAGGTCCTCGGGCACGCCGTCGTGCCAGTAGGACGTGACGCGGCGACCCCGCACGACCCCCGCGTCGGCGAGCGTCCATGGCCCGTGGCAGATCGAGGCGACCGGCTTGTCCTTCGCGAAGAACGACCGGGTGATCTCGAGCGCCCTGGGATGCTGGCGCACCGTCTGTGGCGCGCCATCGGGGAACCCGCCCGGCACGATGAGCAGGTCGTACGCATCGGGGTCGACCTGTTCGAACGTCGTCGTCGGCTTGAGCCCGTAGCCATGCTCGCCGTGGATGGGATCCAGCGTGGGGGCCGCGACGTCGACGATCGCCCCCGCTTCCTGCAGCCGGAACATCGGGTAGAAGACTTCCAGGTCTTCGAACCCATCGGCCGTCAAGATGACGACGCGCCGAGGTGCGGCGGGCTGTGGCATGAATGCCTCCGGCGACTTGACGAGGGACCTCGGGCCCGGATGGCCGGTGCGCGCGCGACGCCGGACCGTCCGGAGATTCTACGGGAACAGGGCCGACGCGGGCGGAGGAATCTCGTGGCGGCGCGGGGGAGCGCGCGAATCATCTCCCCGCCGTCGCCGGCGCGGGGCTATCTTTGATGGGACGCTGGCACGTTCGCCACCGCAGGTGGACTGCCCAAGCCATGCTCGCGGGGCCGCTCTCGTCGAGATCGCTCCGTCCGATCCCAGGAGACGCCATGCCCCTCGCTCCCGCGCACCCCCTCCGCATTCGTGGCCTGCTGGCGTCGTCCGCCGCGCTGCTCCTGGTCCCCGCACTCGCGCACGCGGATCTCGCGATCACGCCGGCCAACGCCGGGCGCGGCTTCGTCGTGACGAGTTATGCGACCGGCTTCTCCAACAGTGGCACGTACGGCCCCGTCGGCGTCGCGTTCCTCGCCAACCAGCACGTGCTCGTCACCGACACCGACAACGGCGTGCTCTACGGCCTTCCGAGCCATACCGACGGCCAGGCTGTCGTGACGGCCGACTCGATCTCGGGCTACACGTCGGCGGTGTGGGCACTGGCCCAGGTGCAGATCGCGGGCACGTGGCACGTCTTCGGCTCGGACCTCGGCAACTTCCTCGAGCTCGATCCCGCGAGCGGCGCCGTGACGCGCACGATCTACGGCGCCGGCGGCTACGGCATCGCGCCGGTCCCGCCCGGCGTCAGCGGACCGAACGCCGGCCACCTCTTCGTGGGGGGCGGCGGCTTCCTGTGGAACGTGGACCCCGTCGCCTGGAGCGCGACGCCGGTAGCCTACGGCCTGATCGCGTACGGCGACGGCATCGCGATCTCGCCCGACGGCTCGCTGCTGTACATCGTGCGCAGCGACAGCCTGTACGCGGTCAACACGACGACCTGGGGCAACACGTTCACCGGGCTCGCGCACGCGGGCGAGGGCTTCGATGGCATCGCGCTCGGGGTCGGCAGCCTCGCCGGGTACGTGTACGTCAATTGCAACAACGGCGACCTGTGGGAGTTCGGCCTCGCCGGCGGACCGCATGCCGGCGTCGACCACGTGCTCGCCAGCGGCGGCACGCGCGGCGACTTCATCGCGGTCGACCCGAACGTGCGCGGTGGCAATTCGAGCGGCTATCCCACGCTGCTGCTCACGCAGACCGACCGGCTCGTGCGCCTCGCGATCCCGGGCGGAGGCTGGTTCGGACCGCCCACCAGCTCGACCGCCGCCATCGGCATGACCCTTTACGCGCCGCCACCGGCCTCCTCGCCCACCCGCCTCGCGCCCGTGGCGCCGAATCCCGCGCGCGGCCGCGCGGAGATCGCCTTCACGCTCGCGGCCGACACCGCGGTCCGGCTGTCGGTGTTCGACCTCGCGGGCCGCGAAGTCGCCGTGCTCGCGGATGGCCCGCTCGGCGCGGGCACGCACCAGGTGGAGTGGCGCGGCCTCACGACTCGGGGCGCCGCCGCCGACGGCGTCTACTTCGTGCGGCTGCGCGCCGCGGGAGCGACCGCGACGCGCCGCATCGCCTGGATTCGCTGAGCGCCCCCGGCGGCGTCTCGGCCGGGGAGCGGGCGCGAGGCTCAGCGCACCCGCACGCACCTCGCGGTCAGGACGTGGAGGCCGGTCCGGTCGACGACTTCGGCGCGCGCGAAATAGACGCCGCTCGGGAGCGCCGGATCCAGTACGTAGCGGTGATCGCCGGCCGCGAGCGCGCTGTTCTCGAGCGTCATGACACGCCGCCCGCTCACGTCGAGCAGGTCGGCCCGTACCGTCGCCTCGCGCGGCAGGTCGAGCGCGAGCGTCCCGTCATGCGGACCCCCGAGCGCCGCGAAGCGCAGCGCGACCGGCAGCGCCGGCTGCGGACCGGGATCCACGCCGGCGGTGTTCTTGAGCACGGCGAGCCGCACGCGTGTCGGCTCGTAGACGAGACCCACGAATCCGGCGGGGGCATTGCCGTTCAGGGTCATCGAGTCGAACGTCCCGGAGATCGAGGGCCCCGACACCAGCGTGAGCGTGTCTCCCGCCACGGGCGGCGACGCGAGGATCGTCCGCACGTCGAGTGTGCCGTGGAGGACGATCGGCGCCGTGAGGACCAGCGTGTCCTGCACACCGCTCGCCAGGGAGCCGGCGCGCATCGTGAGCGCGTCGGTGGAGAGCAGCGTCGCCGAGCCACCCAGCGTGAGCCGCGCCGGCGTCGGCCCCATGTCCAGCCCCCCGCCCAGCGTGAGCGTCGCCGCGAGCGAGCCGCGAGCCGAGAGGCGTCCCCCGGGCAGGACCGCCAGCGTCGCGCCGGTGATCGCGCCCGTGAGGCAGGTGAGATGTCCGGCGACGTTGATGTTCCCGCCGGCGTCGGCGTCGACCGTCCCGTCGTCGAGCACGTCGCCCTCGAGGCGTCCCGCGCCCTCGAGCAGGTCACCCACGCGCACGTGCCCGCCGTTGGGCAGTCGCAGCGTGCCCCCGGCGAGCTGGACGTGCCCGAGGGGCACGCCGCCCTTGCAGAGCAGCACCAGCGTGTCCTGCTCCACGCGCGCGAGCCCGCTCGAACGGAAACCGGTCGTGACCGTCGAGTCCCCCGCCACGAGCGCACCCCCGGCGGGATCGCCGGCCAGGATCGCCAGGAGCGCGGTCGAGTCGTCGAGCGCGACCGCACCCGCCACCTGGCCCGTGCCGTGCAGCGAGCCGGTGTCGAACAAGTGCACCGAGGTCGCCTTCACCTGCCCGGTCGCGAGGCCCACCTCCCCGCTGCAGTACAGGTTCTGGAGATACGCAGCCGACGTGTCGCGCAGCATCAGGTGGCCGGCGTTCTTCCACACCCGTGTCGTCGGCCCGTCGTCCTCGATGAAGCTCGAGGTGTCCACGAGCGCGACCACGTTTCCCGGCGTGGAAGCGCCCAGCGTGCCCCCGATCGCCAGCCCGGCGAGGCAGTGCGCGTAGGATCGCTGGGTTACGGTGAGCGCGCCCGCGGTGGTCGCGGAGGCCGCGATGTCGGTCTCGCCGGAGGCGCTGACGTTGCTGCCCCCGAGGAGGCTGAGGGCGCCATTGCCGGGGCCGACCGTGACGGGACCGTACACGTTGAGCGCCGAGGCACTGTCCTCCTGCACCGCGCCCGTGCCGGCGAGCGAGTCCGCGATCACCACCCCGCCGAAGACCTGCAGCCCAGAGAGTGCCATGTGCAGCGTCCCCGCGCCGCCGCGGCCGAGCATGAGCGCCGTGGGCGACGCCGAGCTGATGGAGTTCGTGCCGCCGCCCTCGAGCGCGAGCACGGGCGAGCCGACCTGGCTCGAGATCGTGATCGGCCCGGCCTGGTTCAGGCTCATGGGAAAGTCGTCGTAGTAGATCGAATTGTCACGGCCCGTCACGCGCACGGTCCCGCCCCGCAAGTCGAGCTGGCCGTCGTTCGCCTTCGACATGACGATGCCGTCGTTCACCACCAGCGTCCCGCCGAGCATCCGCAGCGTGCCGCCCGAGCTGCCATTCTCGTCGCCGAGGAACATGCCCCAGAGCGACGCGTAGCCGGCGTCCATCTGGAAGAGGCCGCTGCCGCCCGGATAGGTGTCGGTCCCGTTCCCGACGAACGTGTTCTCGGCGACGTAGGCGTAGCCGTCGACCTCGAGGGACGGGTTCGGATTGTTGAGGTACGTGCCCGAATGGAACACGTGAACCGTGCCCACGCCGTTCGTGCCGACCAGGAGATCGCCGTCGGTGTGCACGAATCCACCGTTGGACAGCTCGAAGTCGCCCGTGCCCTGGGTGCCGATCACGATGTCGCCCTGGTACGTGCTGTAGGTGCCGGTGTAGACCGAGCGCAGCGTCGAGGCGGGCGAGTTGAACGGGTGCCCAGCCACCGTGAGCGTCCCGATGTCGCCCTGGTACTCCGGCACGACGATGGCGCCGGTCTGGAAGAACGCGCCGCCGTTGACGGCCAGCGACGAGCTCAATCCGCTCGCGGTACCGACGTAGTCGGTGGCGCCGGGATAGGTGGAGCGCGCCTGGGTGGTGCTCCCCGTGATCGTGAGCGAGCCGGGGCCGATGGAGAACCAGCCCGCGCGCACGAATCCGCTCGTGACGGACGTGGCCGAGCCGCCGTCCACCGTGAAGCTGTTCGCGATGCGCAGCGTCCCTCCCACGAACTTGGGAGTGCCGCCATTGCTCATCCATACGGTGGAGGCCGTGTCGGCGGGCGAGCTGACCGTGATGCCGTAGGAGGCGTTCTGCCAGTAGCGCGTGTCGTCCAGCGCCCCCGGGAGTCCGACCGGCGACCAGTTGACGGTGGTGTTGGTCGTGCCGCTCGCCGGGTACGCCCACGAGAAGATTGCGGCCCGCGACGTCGCCGGCATCTGCAGGACGATCGGGGTCAGAGCGAGCGCGCATACCAGCACGCGCCGGCCGGGGAGCCAGCTCCGGGTGCTCATCGGGATGTACCCCTGCGGATGGGGTGGGTGTCGCACCTCGACAGTCAGGCGGCCGCCGCCGCGAGGCAGGATGGATGCCTCGTCACGCAGTGCTCCTCGAGGCGAGGAGGCACGTCGCTGCAACGATGTTCCCAGAATCACCGGGAGCGGCGACAGGGCTATTTCCCCAGGGGGCGCCCGCCCGGGCGATCGGGCCCTCGCAACAGCGGGGCCGCGTCGCCGATGGCCGCGCCCGATGCGAGGAGGTGCGCCCCGGACACGACGCGGGTCGAGCAGACCGCGCCGGGCCAGTCGGACGGCGGACAGCGACGCCCGTGGTCGGGCACTCCCAGCCCGGGCGGAATGGCGCCCGGCGCGTTGCCCATCGCGCTCGTCGGCGTTCCATTCGGCGGCCTCGCGGTCTTCTGGATCAGGGTCGCCCGCCAGGCCGCTTCGCACTCCAGGCGCGCGAGCGGGCCGGTCGCGCGCAGGTCCGCCGGCGCCGCTCTCGCCCGGAAGGATGCCGTCGCCGGCTCGCGGCTGAGCCGCTACCATGCGCGTCCAGTTCACGCGACCTCGCGATGAGCTCATCCACGGGCCGCTGCCCGCCAGGGTCGTCCGAACCGAGTCGAAGGAGAGACACGATGCGAGTTCCAGGGATGGACCGGGCCCTGCTGCGGATCGTCCTGCCTCTTTCCTGCGTCCTGGTGTCCCGCGCCACCACCGCGCCGGCCGCCACGCCGGGCGACGTCGGCCCGGGCTACGACGTGCAGATGAGCCGCATGATCCCGATGCGCGACGGCGTCGAGCTCGAGGCCTGGATCTTCAAGCCCTCCCACCTCGCGTCGCGGGCGCCGACGGTGTTCTCTCTCACGCAGTACACCATCGACGCGATGAAGCAGGGCAGCTTCTTCACGCGGAGGGGGTTCGTGTACGTGCAGGCGTACGTGCGCGGGCGCGGGCGCTCCGGCGGCACCAAGAGCGACGATCTCGGCCTGCAGGTCGGGCGCGACGGGTACGATGCGGTCGAGTGGATCGCCCGCCAACCCTGGAGCGACGGCCACGTCGTCATGTACGGCGGCTCCTTCGTCGGCATGACGCAGTGGCGCACGGCGGCGCAGGTGCCCCCGCACCTTTCGGGCATCGCGCCCTACGTGCCGATCTATCCGGGCTGGGACGTGCCCAATACGAACGGCATCCCGCAGTCGTGGTCGGCCGTGATCATGGGCCTCGTCTCCGGCCGCTCGGAAAACGCGGAGTTCGTCAGGAGCGGGTACTGGCAGCAGAAGATGCTCGAGCACTACTCGCACCACCGGTCGTTCCGCGATCTCGACGATTCGCTCGGCATCGCGCAGGACGACTGGTCGATGACCGACGAGCACGGCCGGCCGCAATCGTTCATGAAGACGTGGCTCGACCACGTGGGCGACGAGGCCTTCAACCTCGCCGCGGAACCGAAGCCCGCCGACTATGCGCGCATGAACTTCCCCGTGTTGACCGCCACGGGCTATTTCGATGACGACCAGCCGGGGTCGCTCCGCTACTACCGCCGGCATCTCACGTACGCGCCGTCGGCCGTCGCGCAGAAGCACATTCTCGTCATTGGACCGTGGGACCACGGCGGTACGCAGCATCCCTCCAAGGAGATCGCGGGGCTGGCCATTCCGGACTCGGCCGTCCTCGACATGGACCGCCTCAAGGCCGACTGGTACGACT
>JBAIWU010000444.1:0-3882 GCA_037917155.1 Candidatus Eiseniibacteriota bacterium | reverse complement strand
TGCTGCAGGAGCGCCCCGCGCGTGGCGCGCTGCGCGATGCCGGCGAGCTTGCGCCCGTCGAGCGTGAGCTCGTGGCGGGCCGTGGACGCGACGCAGGGCGCCGCGGGCCCGCGCCCCGCGCGCGGTGCGCCGACGCCCCGCGGGGTGCCGGCGGCGAGCTCCGCCGGGACGCCGAGCGCCCGCAGCGCGCGCAGCAGCAGGCCGCAGGTGCGCGCGTACGCGGCGGTCGGATCCGCGGCCCAGCCGCCCTCGCCGAGCGTCGTCGCGAGCGAGAACGTCCATTCGCGCTCGTGGAAGATGGCGCGGCCGCCGGTGGGCCGCACGGCCCACTCGATCCCGTCGCGGGCCGCGCGCGCGAGGTCGAGCTCGCGCTCCGGCACCTGGCTGTGGCCGAGCGTGATCCCGGGCGGCTCGAACGCGAACAGCCGCAGGACGGTCCCCCCGAGCCGGCCCGCCGCCGCGGCCTCGAGCAGCCCGGCGTCCCGCGCCATGTTCTCGCGCGCGCCGTGCGCGCCGTCGCACCAGAGGACCATGGCGCCGCGAGCCGGCGCGGCACGTGACATCACCGGATCCGGAGCCAGTCCTCGATGAGGTACTGGAAGCGCCCGATGAGGAGCGAGACGCGGGACATCACCGTGTAGCCGTAGCCGGCGCCGAACGAGATCATCAGGAACCAGATCCCGACGCGCGACACGCCGCCCAGCACGCCCTTGTGCTCGCGGCTGTAGAAGAAGAACAGCAGGGACGAGAGCAGGCCGACGGTGAACACGATGGCGTTGAACGTCGCCCACGGGTTCCCCGGGATCCACAGCGGGACCAGGCTCGCCTGCACCTGCGCGACCAGGTCGCCCTGCGCGAAGCCGGTGGTCTTCAGCCCCGCGAACACGCCCATGATGAGCGCGAGCGACCAGCGCGACATCCAGTCGATGCGGCCGAACAGGCGCGTGAAGAGCAGCACGCCGAGCACGGCCGGGAACAGCAGCAGCGCGCGGTAGTCGCCCTGCTGCACGTGCAGCGCGCCCCCCGGGGCGTGCCCGCCCAGCGCGGCCTCGAGCGGCGCGACCAGGTTCACCCAGATCACGGTCCAGAAGTTCAGGACGATGTAGTAGCCGGCCGAGATGCCCACGAACAGGTGCTCGGCGAACTTGTACAGCGGGTTGTCCTTGTACAGGAACGAGAAGATGAACAGCGTCAGCAGCGCACCCACCCAGATGCCGAAGTCGTGCGAGACGTTCACGATCCGCTCCCCCGGCGCGCGCTGCGGACCACGGCGTTGCCCAGCAGGATGCACGCGGCGATGAACAGGTGCGCGAGCGACTGCGCGTCCATGCCCCGCGTGGCCGGGCCGTTCTCGCCCTCCAGCTTCTCGTACTCCGCGGCGCCGGCCATGCCGCCCAGCAGGCCGCGGAGCTGGCCGGACTGCAGGTACGGGAAGTACTCCGGCGCGCTCACCGCCGTGCAACCCGAGACCATGGGCAGGTGGAAGCGCGAGTTCACCTGCTGCACCCACTCCTTCGTGCCGGGATAGCCCGCCGAGATGTTCACGAGCAGCGCGAAGCTCGAGTAGTTCGTGACGTCGTGGAGCACGGGCAGCGTCGAGGTGTCGCGCCGGCGCTGGTCCTCCGGGAACGTGCTCTTGATGCCCTGGCCCATGAGCACCATGACGGCCTCGTTGCCGGCCTTGTAGCCCAGGTTCACGTAGTCGGTCCCGTCCACGAGCTTCACGCCGCGGGCGCGGAACTCGTTCGCGACCTCCTCGATCGTCTGGTCGACCAGCCCCGCGCCGCCGGGCCAGAGCACGGTCACGACGACCGGGCAGTGCTTCCGCCAGAGCTGGCGCAGCGCGGTCTTGGTCATGGGCACGAGCTCCGGACGCGAGGCCGGGTCGTAGTCGCACGACATCAGCACGCGCGCCCCGTCGGGCAGCGACTCGATGGCGCTGGCGAACTGCTCCGACGGCCGCGAGGGCACGATGGGCAGGCCGATCGGCCAGAGCAGGGGCACGAACACGAGGATGCCCACGACCAGGAAGAGCCACCGCCGGTCGAGCGTTTCGAGCGCCGCGAGCCGCACGTCAGTCCCCTCCGCCCAGGTACGCGCGCTCGATCCCGAGGATCACGCGCAGGCCCGTGGCCATCACGCCCATCGCCGCCCCCATGAGCACCGCCCGCTTCGCGGCGTTCTGCGGCACGTCCATGATCCATTCTTGCAGCGCCCCGATCCGCAGCGCCCGGATCGCGTGCGGTACGCCGTCGTGGTCGACGATCGCGCGCACGACCACGTCGCCCACCGGGACGCGGCCCACCATGACGACGAGCGCCGCGGCTGCGAGCAGCCCGGCCTCGAGCGAGCGGATGCGGAACGCGCGGAACGCGGCCGAGGCGATGTAGAACGCGAGAAGCGCGAACATGGTGGCGTTCATGGGCACGTAGAGGTGGTCGTACAGCCACACCGACACCGTGCCCGGGTCCTGGAAGCGCGAGCGGTCCACGAACAGCCCGAAGACCAGCATGACCACCATGCCTACGAGCAGGACGATCTTGTACGGCCAGTCCCGCTGCTTGCGGAACACCGCGTCGAGGTTGACGCGGAACACGTTCGCGCCGCCCAGCGCGTACCCGAACGCGACGACGATGACCGCGCACTGCTGCAGGTAGTCCGCAGGCACGCTCGCCCACTCGTGGGGCACGAAGAAGCCCACGATCATGATCGCGCCGATCAGGGCCGTCAGCACCAGCGGGATCTCGCGCTTCACCGGCCCTCCCCTATTGCGTCCGCATCCACGTGGTGAGCCCGTGGATCCCGAACGTCTCGAGCGCGCACCCGGCGAGCACGAGGGCGATCAGCGCCAGCTTGAGCATGTCGGCCCCCTTCAGCCCGCCCACGAGGCGCGGCTCGCCCGAGAGGTAGGCGCTCGCGGCGAAGATCTCCTCGCCGATCAGCGTGTAGTCGCACGCGACCACGAAGAACGGAAGCTGGTGCACGTTCGCCGTGCCCGCGACCTGGATCGCGCCCGTGGCGAAGCCCGTCTCGGCGAGCATGAGCGACTCCCCGTAGAAGGAGCCCATGAAGATGTGCGCCGCCGGCTTGTCGCGGAGCATGATCCCGGTGATCGCCGCCACGTACGCGAACTGCTCCGGCGACACGAAGCGGACACTGTCGGGGTCGTACGACTCGCCGGCGCCCGCCCGCACGTAGCTGCTCTTGACGATCTCCTGCGCGATCGTGAACGGGATCGGGTACGACACCGGCACGCGGATCGGCGTCGCGTATTTCGCCGTCATGCGCGCGACGCTCTCGAGGATGACGAGCCCCGCCACGGTCTGGATCTCGTCGATGTCCTGGATGCCCGGCACGTACAGGACGGGGCGCCCCATCTCGGTGGCGCGCCCGATCGCCTCCTCGATGGCGTCGATGCCGGCGAGGCGCCGCACGAACGGCTTGCGGCCGCTCTGCGCGAGGAACATGTAGTAGAGCACGAGCGCGAAGAAGACGAGCGTCACGACGAGCACGCTGCCGCGGGTGCCGTTGAACCAGGCCGAGCGCGCGATCGCGGGCCCCGCGACCGAGCCCGAGGGCGTGGCGCCGCCGGGGCCCAGCGTCGTGATGCCGTAAAAATAGGCCGTGTTGCGCGTGACGGTGCCGTCCGTGTAGGCGCCGAGGCCGGGGCCGACGGTGTCGACCGCGGTCCAGGGGCCGCCCGGGCTCAGCGCGCGCTGGATGACGTAGCCGGTGACGCGGTGCAGGCCGGCCGAGTCGTCCGGCGAGAGCGCCCATGTGAGGTCCATGGCCCGCCCCGCGTCGTTCGGGACGTCGGCGTAGAGGATGTGCGACGCCGGCTGCGGGGGCGCGGCCGCCGTCGCGGCCGTGGCGCGGGGCCCG
>JBAIWU010000443.1:0-3853 GCA_037917155.1 Candidatus Eiseniibacteriota bacterium | reverse complement strand
GCTATCCCGCGCCGGAGGGCGGCATCGCCGACGAGGCGGTGCGCGCCGCGCTTGAGGCGGTGGGTCTCGGCCACCTCGCGTCCGATCTCGCGCGCGAGGAGAACTGGGCGCAGCTCCTCTCCGGCGGCGAGCAGCAGCGCGTGGCGGTCGCGCGCGCGCTGCTCAACAAGCCCGATTGGCTCTTCATGGACGAGCCGACCGCGGCGCTGCCCGACGACGCGCAGGCGGCGCTCTACCGCCTGCTGAGGGAGCGCCTGCCCGGCACCACGCTTGTCTCGATCGGCCACCGCGCCGAGCTCGCGCAATTCCACGCGCGCCAGCTCGCCTGGGCGGAACTCAATCGAGGCGCCTAGGGCGCCTCGTTTCTATGACAGGATGAGGCAGGTCGTGGTGGCGTGGGCGTAGAGCTTGCCCGCGGCGTCCTCCAGGCGCGCCTCGGCCGTCGAAGTGCTCTTGCCGCCGTGAACGACCCGGCCGACGGCGCGTAGGACGCCTGACTTGGTCGTGACGGCGCTGACGAGATTGATCTTGAACTCGAGCGTCGTGTAGCCCTTGCCCAGCGGGATCGTCGAATGCACCGCGCAAGCCATCGCGGAATCGAGCAGCGTGGCCGTGACTCCCGCATGCACGGTGCCGATGGGATTGTAGTGCTGCTCACCCGGCGTCAACTGCCAGACCGCGCGGCCGGGCTCGACCTCGACCAGCTTCATCCCGATCAATTCCTGGATCGGCGCCGGCTGGATCGTGCCGTCGCGCACGCCGCGCAGGAAGTCGATCCCCGCCATGCCGCGCGCCGCCTGCGCCATGTTCAGGGGGTCCTGCCAGCTGACGGTAAGCGAGCGCTGCATCCCGGCTCCTTATTTCTTCGGTTCGATTCAGTATAGCGGCGCCGGCTCGGGCAGCGCGGGCGACGCGGGGCTCGCCACCGCCGACTTCCCGGCGATGAAATCGGCCGCCGCGCGCGTGGCAAAGTCGCTGTCGAGGATGCGCCCGTGGCCGAGGCCGACGGTCGTGAGCAGGCGCGCGCCGGGCCAGGCGCGCGCGAGCGCCGCGCCCTGCGCCCAAGGCACCACGCCGTCGCCGCGGTCGTGGATGACGAGCGCGGGCGTCTTCAGTCGCGGCGCGAGGCGCGGCAGCTCGAGCTCGAGCCAGCGCAGGCCGAAGCGCTCCTCGATCGACGCCTGCATCGCGCGCCGCAGCCGCTCGGGCATCCAGAACCAGCGCGCGAACTGGCGCGAGTAGCCGACGAGATCGGAGGGCGGGCTGACGAGCACCGCGCTCTTCAGCTCCAGGCCGCGCGACAGCGCCACGGCCGTGGCCACCGCGCCGAGCGAATGCGCGATGACGTGCTGCACGCCGCCCTGGCTCGCGGCGACCGCGGCGAGCGCGCCCGCGAAATCCGGCAGGCCGGTGAGCTTGCCTTCGGACAGGCCGTGCGCGGGCTGGTCGTAGGCGATCACGCGATAGCCCTCGGCGAGCAGGCGCGGCACGAAGCGGCGCATTTGCGCGCTGTAGCCACCCCAGCCGTGCGCGAGCACGACGGCGGGCGCGTCGAGCGGACCCCAGCGCCAGGTGGCGAGCTGGCGGCCGCGAACCTCGACGAAGCCGGCACGCGCGTCGAGGAAATCGAAGAACGTGCTCTGCGGCAGGCGTGGCGGCGGCGGCGTGAGGAACAGCCGCTCGGCGAGCGCGGCCGCGTGCTCGGGCAGCAGCAGTGAGCCGGTCCAGAATCGAACGTTCGTGCTAATTCTGTGCAATCGATGGGCGAAGGCCATGGCGACTCCTTGAGGGCTGGGGAGGGTCTAGCGGGCCGCGCGCAGCTTCGCGCGCGGTTCGGAAGGGGCGGCGAAGCGCTCGATCAGCGTCTCGAACGCCGCGAGCGCACGCGCACGCGCCTTGTCGTAGCCGAGCAAGCGCCGGTGGTGGTGCACCACGAGCGCGATGCCGAAGAGCTCGAACGCGATCTGCTCGACGTCGGCGTCGGGCGCGAGTTGGCCCTGCTCGACGGCCTGGCGCGCGGCGCGCGTGAGCGTGCCGATCCAGGCGCGCTGGCCGGAGGCGAGCGTGTCGCGCACGGCCCCGGGCTTGTCGTCGAACTCGATCGCGCCCCCGATCATCGGGCAGCCGCCCGGCAGGTCGGCCGACTCGGTCCAGTCGATCCAATTGACGAACAGCGCGCGCAGACGCGGCAGGCCGCGCGGCTTGGCGAGCGCGGGGTTGACCACGATCTTGAGGAATTCCTGCTGGCCGCGCTCCATCACCGCGATCAGCAGCTCGTCGCGCGAGCCGAAGTGGGCGAACAGGCCCGACTTCGACATGCCGGTGGCCGCCGCGAGCGTGCCGATCGTCAGGCCTTCAAGTCCGTCCTTGCTGACGATGTGGAACGCGGCGTCGAGGATCGCGGCGCGCGTGCGCTCGCCCTTGCTCGTCGGGCCGGTCGGGGGCGTCATGGGGCGGCACAATAGTACGAACGTTCGTATTTGTCAAGCCAGCGCCCAGCACGCGCGCAAGGTATTGGCCGGTATGGCTTTCCGGGCTGGCGGCGATCTGCTCGGGCGTGCCGGCGGCGACGATGCGCCCGCCGCCGTCGCCGCCCTCGGGGCCGAGGTCGATCACCCAGTCGGCGGTCTTGATGACGTCGAGGTTGTGCTCGATGACGATCACCGTGTTGCCCGCGTCCCGAAGCCGGTGCAGCACGTTGAGCAGCAACTGGATGTCGTGGAAGTGCAGCCCCGTGGTCGGCTCGTCGAGGATGTAGAGCGTGCGCCCGGTGTCGCGCTTGGAGAGCTCGAGCGACAGCTTCACGCGCTGCGCCTCGCCGCCCGAGAGCGTCGTCGCCGACTGCCCGAGCTGGAGATAGGCGAGCCCGACCTCCGAGAGCGTCTCCAGCTTCTTGCGGATCGCCGGCACCGCCGAGAAGAAATCCACCGCCTCGGCGACGGTGAGCTGCAGCACCTCGTGGATGCTGCGTCCCTTGTACTTGATCTCCAGCGTCTCGCGGTTGTAGCGCCGGCCGTGGCAGACGTCGCAGGCGACGAACAGGTCGGGCAGGAAGTGCATCTCGACGCGCGTCACGCCGTCGCCCTGGCAGGCCTCGCAGCGCCCGCCCTTGACGTTGAAGGAGAAGCGGCCGGCGTCGTAGCCGCGCGCGCGCGCCTCGGGCACGCCGGCGTAGAGCTCGCGGATCGGCGTGAACAGGCCCGTGTAGGTTGCCGGGTTGGAGCGCGGCGTGCGGCCGATCGGGCTCTGGTCCACGCTCACGACCTTGTCGAAGTGCTCGAGGCCCGCGATGGATGCGTGCGGCGCAGGCTCGGCCTGCGCGCCGTAGAGGTGGCGCGCCAGCGCCGCGTACAGCGTGTCGTTGACGAGCGTGGACTTGCCCGAGCCGGAGACGCCCGTCACGCAGACGAGCAGCCCCACCGGCAACTCGAGCGTCGCGCGCTTCAGGTTGTTGCCGCTCGCTTCGCGCAGCACGAGCCGCTTCGGGCCCGGCTTGTGACGCTGGCGCGGCACGGCGATCGAGAGCGCGTGCGAGAGGTAGCGGCCGGTCAGCGACTCCGGCGCGGCGACGATCTGCTCGGGCGTGCCCTCGGCGACGATGCGCCCGCCCGCGCGCCCCGCGCCCGGGCCCATGTCGACGACGTGGTCGGCGGCGCGGATCGCGTCCTCGTCGTGCTCGACCACGATCACGCTGTTGCCGAGGTCGCGCAGCCGCTTCAGCGTCTGGATGAGGCGCGCGTTGTCGCGCTGGTGCAGCCCGATCGAGGGCTCGTCGAGCACGTACATGACGCCCGTGAGCCCCGAGCCGATCTGCGAGGCGAGACGGATGCGCTGCGACTCGCCGCCGGAGAGC
>JBAIWU010000442.1:0-2336 GCA_037917155.1 Candidatus Eiseniibacteriota bacterium | reverse complement strand
CGAGCGCGCCCGAGGCGAGCCCGGCGCGCAGCGCGGCGGCGAGCCGCGGGCGCACCCAGGCCTCGTGCAGCGCGATCACGAGCAGCAGCACGAGCAGCATCTTGAAGTAGAGCCCGTTGCCGTGCGTGATGCGCGTGATGAACGGCGGGTAGACCGCGGCGAGCACGAGCGCCAGTCGCGCCGCCAGGGGATCGAACAGCCGCCGCGCGAGCGCGTACACCGCCCAGGCGACGGCCCACGAGAGCAGCAGGTTCTCGACCGCCACCGCGGCGATGGAATGGAAGAGCGCGAGCACGAGCCAGACGTTGGCGACGTAGAGCGGCGGGAAGAACGCGCTCGGGCCGTGCGCCGGGCCGAACATCGAGTAGTAGTCGAACGTGTAGCCGCGCCCCGCGAGCAGGTTGCGGGCGACGGCGATCTCGTCCCACTGGAGCAGCGAGAAGCCCAGCCGCGCCGCCACGAGCAGGAACGCCACGCGCAGCGCCAGCGCCGCGGCGAGCACGGTGACGAGGAAGCGGGCGTCGCTGCCCGCCTCGAGCCGGCGCGCGAGCGTCACCGCAGCAGCACGATGCGCGCCGCGCGCGTGTCCGGACCCGCCGCGAGCCGCGCGAAGTAGATCCCCGCGCCGCACGCGTGGCCGGCCTCGTCGCGGCCGTCCCACGCGACCGTGCGCGTGCCCGGCGGCAGCGCCCCGCGCTCGAGCGTCCGCACGCGCCGGCCCGCGGCGTCGTAGACCGCGAGCGATCCGCGGGCGCCCCCGGGCAGGCTCACGCGCAGCGTGGCGCCGGCGCGCGAGGGGTTCGGCCCGGCCAGCTCGAGCCGCGGCCCCTCGCCCGCCGCGGGCCCGCCGGCCGCGACCGCGCCGACCGGCAGCGCGAGCAGCCAGTCCGGCAGGGGCTCGCCGCGCAGGAAGCGGCTCGTCTGGACGGTGGCGAGGATCCAGAAATTGATGCTCGTGTTGGCCACGCTCGTGTCCGCGATCGACCACGGGTACTCGGGATCGTCCGGCGGCGGGATGTAGCCGTACTTGTCCGACCACGTGCCGCCGCTCTCGAGCGACTGGAGGAAGCGCATGACGGGCAGGTACGCGGTCGAGCCCAGGTGGTCGAGGAGCTGCGCGTTGTACGCCGGCTCGACCGTCCAGTCGCGCGTGTCGTAGTCGTAGGAACAGCCCGAGTGCTGGCTGTCGTAGTACTGCGTGCAGTTCGGCACGCCGGGGCACGGCCCGCTGTAGCTCGAGACGCCGTTCGAGTCGAGGCGCGCCTCGATGAACGCGCCCATGCGCTGGAGCATGGGCTCGATGCGCGCGTCGGCGGTCATGCGCTGGAGCAGCACCAGCTCCTCCGCCATCCAGCCCGTGTAGTGGATGTCCTCGGAGCCCCAGCACCAGTGCGGGAAGCTGCCGTCGGCGTTCTGGTAGGGCCCGAGCTGCCCGATGATGTCGGACGTCTTCTGCCGCGCCACCGCGTCGCCGGTCAGGTTCGCCCAGTCCGCGGTGGCCATCGCGACCATGAGCCCGCCGTTGAGGACGCACTGCGACGTGGGGATGGCCTCGAGCTCCTCGATCACGACGCGCCCCGCCTCGAACAGCGTCGAGTCGTGCGTCTGCTCGAAGCCCTGCACGAGGCTGTAGCCCAGCATGCCGTCGAACGGCGAGCCCGAGCGCACGCTGTCGAGCCGCGCCGCGAGGAAGCGGCCGTGCGCGTCGATCTCGCGCAGGAAGATCCCCGGGCGGACCTTCGCCAGCTCGGCATAGCCGAGGAGCTGGCTCACGACGCCCATGCGGATCGCCTCGGAGGGATTGATCGCGTAGCGCGAGTCCATCGTGACGCCGTTGACCTCGTGCCCGGCGAAGTAGGTGTGGATGCGGTACAGCATGGGCGCGAGCGGGTCGTCCGCGAGCGTGTCCGGCAGCCGGATCCCGTCGTCGGGCCGCCAGTGCGCGATCGGCCAGCGCCCCGGCTGCCGCGCGAGCGCCGCGTACGGCCCCCGCGCCGAATCGGCGGGGATCGCGGCCAGCAGCGTCGCGAGGGCGAGCCACGCGAGCATGCGCGTGGCGACGGGGATCGATCGCATGGGACGGCCTCCGCGGGTGGGCGCCGGCGCGTCCGCGCCGCGCCCGGGCGCGGCGGCGCGCAGGGAGCATTGTCCACCCGCCGGCCGCCCGCCTCCAGCACGGAGTTCCGGTCCTCGGCGGTGGCGCCCCGGCCGGGCGGCTCAGCGCGTGCGTGCTCCGGCCGGGGATGCGGCGTGCGCGGAGAGCCGAAGGAGCGTCAGCACGACGCGCTTGGCGTTGACGCCGAGCACGCGCAGGTCGGCGCGCTCGTGCACGGTGT
>JBAIWU010000441.1:0-2547 GCA_037917155.1 Candidatus Eiseniibacteriota bacterium | reverse complement strand
AGCCCTCGCCGCCCACGAGCAGCCGGTTCGTGCGGAAGACGACGTCGGCGGCCAGCCCCGGCACGAGCTGGGCACGCCCGTGCTCCCAGTGCACGCCCCGCACGCGGGCCAGCGAGGCGACGTTGCCCCAGAGCTCGGCGTCTCCCCACGCGACGCCGGCGCTGGTGCCGCCCATGCCCAGCGCGCGGACGGACGTGTCGATGTCCATCGAGCGCCCGGCCCCCTGCGCGCGTGCCGCGATCGGGGCGACGAGCGCGAGCAGCAGCGCGGCGCACGCGGCCAATGCGGGCGCGCGACGCGGCGCGGGCCTCACGATCCGCTCCTCGTCGCGTCGCCCGACGGGCGGCGAAGCCAGCGCGCCAGCGGATCGACGCGCAGCGCGAGCTCGTGGCGGTGGGGGCGCTTCACGAACGTGCTCGGCAGGCTGGCGAAGTCGTAGCGCAGCTCGCCGTACGCGCCGAACGGCAGGCGCGCGCCCCAGCCCCAGGCCGGGTGCTGGATGCCGCCCGGCCCGTCGCTCACCGCGCCGAGCCGGCCGCTGACGAGGCCGAAGAGCGCGACCTCGGCGCCGAGGTCGTGGACGACCCGGGACGTGACCGCGCTCGGTATCAGCAGGAACGCCGACGGCCGGCTCGTCGACGTCACGCGGTCCCACGCCAGCGTCACGTCGACGGGCGGGCTGGCCGCGCCGCGGAACGGCTCGATCCACCCCGCGCCCGGCGCCGACTCGCGCGACGGCCCCCACCACGTCAGGTGGAGGCCCGCGCCGGTCCGCTGCTCCTCGTCCGTGAGGCTCGCCAGGGCCGTGGAGCCGCCCGTGATGCCGTTCAGGCTCGTGCGCGCGAACGACGCCTCGACGCGGAGCCCGCCCCCGGGCACGTCCGAGCCGCGGCGCGTGTCGATCGGCACCACGCGCGCGATCCAGCCCTCGTCCCGGAACACCGCCTGCTCCCAGAACAGGAACGGCGCGTCGGTCGTCGCGCGCTTCCACGTGCGCCCCCAGGCGATGTCGCCCCAGTCGCCGACGTGCGGGCCGTCGAGGCCCAGCAGCGCGCCGAGGCCGTCGGCGAGGCCCGCGGCGGAGATCGCGGCGCTCTTGGCCTCGAGCCGTTCCGACCATCCGATCGGCTCCGGACCGCCCGCGAGCTGGACGGTGGAGGAGATCGCGAGATCGGTCCCGCCCCACGGCCGGCCGGCGCTCGCGAGCCCGACGCCGAACGCCGACAGCGCGAACCCCGTCTCCCGCAGGCGGGCGTCGAAGCCGGTCCCGGGCAGCCGGTCCGAGGCCTCGGTCGTGACCGTGATCCCGGGCGCCAGTGCGACGAGGGCGGGATTGGCGCGCAGGTCCAGCCGCCCGCCCCAGCCGACGGCCGCGCCCGCGTCCGCCATCCCGCCCGCGCGCGCCGACGTCTCGGCCCCGGGCAGGACCTGCGCGCCGGCGCGGGGAACGGCGAGCGCCACGAGCAGCGCGCACGGCGGCGCGCACGCCCGCGCGCGCGCCCACGTCCACCAGCGTCCCATACGGACCTTCCCTTTCCGCCGCGGCCGCGCTTCGGGGGAGGCGCCTACAACCTCGGCAACGTGATGCCGGTCTGCTTCTGGTACTTGCCCGCCTTGTCGCGGTACGAGGTTTCGCACGGGCTGTCGCTCTCGAAGAACAGCACTTGCGCGATGCCCTCGTTGGCGTAGATCCGCGCCGGCAGCGGGGTCGTGTTGCTGATCTCCAGCGTCACGTAGCCCTCCCACTCCGGCTCGAACGGCGTCACGTTCGTGATGATACCGCATCGCGCGTACGTGCTCTTGCCCACGCAGATCGTGAGCACGTTGCGCGGCACGCGGAAGTACTCGACCGTGCGCGCGAGCGCGAACGAGTTGGGCGGCACGACGCAGACCGGGCCCTTGAAGTCGACCATCGAGGCCGGGTCGATGTGCTTGGGGTCCACGACGGTCGACATGACGTTGGTGAAGATCTTGAACTCGTCCGAGACGCGGATGTCGTACCCGTAGGACGACACGCCGTAGGAGATGACGCCCTCGCGCACCTGCTTCTCCTCGAAGGGCTCGATCATCCCGTGTTCGCGGCACATCCTGCGGATCCAGTGGTCTGGCCTGATGGACATGGTCAGTCTCCGGTGTCGAAGCGGCCGAGCAGGCGCACGGCATGGACGAGTTCGGGCAGCAGCAGCTCGCGCAGCGCCAGCTCGACGGCGGGCGTCGAGCCGGGCAGCATCACGAGCAGGCGTCCGCGGGCCACGCCCGCGGCGGCACGCGAGAACCACGCGGCGGCGCCCACCTGGCCGGCGGAGCGCGCGCGGAACTGCTCGCCGAAGCCGGGCAGCGGCCGCTCGAGGAGCGGCGCCAGCGCCTCGGGCGTCACGTCGCGCGGCGCCATCCCCGTGCCGCCGGTGACGATCACCACGTCGACGGCGTCCAGCGCGAGCACCCCGCGCACGACCTCGCGCAGCGCGGGCACGTCGTCGTGGACCCAGGCGCGGCGCACGACCTCGTGCCCGGCGAGCTCGAGCATCTCCTGCGCGCGGGCGCCGC
>JBAIWU010000440.1:0-1996 GCA_037917155.1 Candidatus Eiseniibacteriota bacterium | reverse complement strand
GCCCGCCCCAGCGCCACAGGATGGCGCCCGTCACGCGGTCGATCTTCGTGATCTCGCTCATGTGCCGCGACGAGAGCAGCAGGTTGCCGTCGCCGTCCACCTCGAGCGCGTTGCCGTGCACGTAGTCCACGTAGAACCGCGTGAGGTTCTGGTTGATGCAGTCCGTGATCTGGAAGTGGTCCCAGCTCCGCCACTGGAAGACGACCTGCTTGTCCGCGTCGAGCTCCTGGATCACCAGGCCGGTCACGGTGGCCGACGTGCGGCCGCCGGGCACGACGAGCGACATGTTCACGGTCTCGGGATCGTAGGCCATCATCAGCGCGTGGCCGTCGGGCAGCAGGCGCAGCTCGTGGACGTCGGCGCTGTAGCCATTGCCGCACCGCCAGGTGTCGACCGGGGTCATCGTGGAGTCGAGCACGACGAAGCCGCTCGAATCGGCGTCGTAGTAGCTGTAGAGGCCGTTCTCCTGGCGCTTGAAGTCGAAGCACGTGCCCGGCATGGCGCGGAACCAGGCCGGCGCGCCCGAGTTGTCGAGGATCATCAGGTACGCGCCCGTGGAGTCGTCGGACGACATGTTCGCCACGAACAGCTGGCCCGGCGCGGTGGGGCCCAGCAGGGCACCGCTCGCCACCGGGAAGTCGTCCGGCACGCCCTCCAGCGCCCCGAACGGCGCCGACCGGCCGCGAAGGCCCGCCACGCGCGAGGGCAGGCCGTCCGGCAGCGGGCCGGTCTCCTCCGCCATCGCCGGCGCGGCGGGCGCGACGGCCGGCGCGACCTCAAACGCGAACGTGCGCGCCGGCCCCAGCACGCCCGGCTCCGGCGCGGCCGCGGCCGCCACCGTCACGGTGACGCGCTCGCCCAGCGCGAACGGCTCGCGCGGGTGGAACAGTAGTGCGTCGCCCTCGCGCGAGAGCCGGGTGACGCCGGCGTGCACGCCGCTCGACGAGCCGGTCGCGACGACGAGGCCCTCGAGCGCCATGGCGCCGAGGGCCGGGGGCGAGTCATACCGAAGGAGGATCGAGGTCTCGGGCCGGATGCAGCGGGCGCCCTCCACGGGCGAGAGGGCGACGACGCGGGAGCCTGCGGTGGCGGATCCGGCGGACAGCACGAACGACAGCGACGCCAGGACGATCGTCCACGGCGCCAACCGGGTGGGGCTAGGCACGGCCAATCTCCATGAGGTTGTGGGGTTAAGTCGTTGCGGCCAGAGGGGGTCGCGATGAGCGCCTCAAGCGTACCACCCCGCGCGGCGACCCCGCCCGGAGGCGAGCCTCGCCGCGGAGAACGGGCGCCGGACGCGGCGGGCCGCGCGCCCGGCGCGGTCCGCCCCTCCGGCGCCGGGCTCAATCGACCAGGACCAGCTTCTGGACCGCGGTCCTTCCGCCCTCCCGGAGGCGGCAGAAGTACACGCCCGAGGGCTGGCCCGCGAGCGCCACCGGCACCGTGAGCACGCCCGCGGCACGCCATGTCTTGTGCAGCGGCGTGGCCACGATGCGCCCCTGCACGTCGAGCACCTTGACCGACACCCGTCCCGGGACCGGCAATCGCGCGAGCAGCACGCTCGAGCCGTGCACCGGGTTCGGGCCCAGCAGCGAGAGGTCGAGCGGGGCCTCCGGCGCGACGGCGGTGAAGAGCACGGACGGGTCCACGACCGCGCGCGTGATCCGGTAGCTCGCCTGGGTCGAGGGCAGCGAGAGCTCGAGCACCTTGTCGCCGTTCGCGTCCACCTCGATCGCGTCGGGCTTGCCGAAGCCCCAGGAGACGAGCGTGTTGCCGTTGTCGAACCGCTGCACGAACCCCATCGCGAAGCCGTAGTCGTCGGGCGTGTCGCGGTACGACCACACGAGCGTCGCCGTGTGCGCGGTGTCGTCGAGCGCGTACTCGCACGCCCGCGAGTACGCCGGCACGTGCCAGTTGCCGTTGTCGAACAGCGTGTAGTGGCCGTTCGCCAGCCGCCGGATCGCGTGCTGGTACGTGAACTGGAGCGTGTCGCCCA
>JBAIWU010000439.1:0-8210 GCA_037917155.1 Candidatus Eiseniibacteriota bacterium | reverse complement strand
GTCCCCGCCGCGGCCCTCGCCGTGGTCGCGTGCCTCGCGGCCGCGGGCGCCGCGCGCGCGCAGGGCTCGCTCGGCGGGCAGCGCGCGGGGACCTCGTCCGGCGAGTTCCTGCGCATCGGCGTCGGCGCCCGGGCCGTCGGCATGGGCGAGAGCTTCGTCGCCGTCGCGAACGACCCCAGCGCGATCTTCTGGAACCCGGCCGGGCTCGCGTCGCTGCAGCGCCGCGAGGTGGCCGAGTCGCACGTCGACTGGCCGGCCGACATCCACTACGACCACGTCACGCTCGTGCTCCCGTCCAAGCGGCTCGGCGGCTCGATCGGGCTGCAGGTCGGCGTGCTCGGCACGACGATCGAGGAGACGACCGACCTGCAGGCGTTCGGCACCGGCCGGCAGTTCTCCTACTCGGACTTCGTCGGCGGCGCCACCTACGCGCGGCGCTGGACCGACAAGCTGCTCGTCGGCGCCGGCGCCAAGTACATCCGCGAGGACCTCGGCTCGCAGGTGGGCGGCCCGGTCACGAGCGCCGTCCTGTTCGACGTCGGCTCGATCTTCTACCTGGGGCTGGGCAGCATCCGCATCGCGACCTCGCTGACCAACTTCGGCTCGGAGCTCAAGCCCTCCGGCCAGTACATCTCGCCCTACTCGGGCGAGGTGCGGCAGTACGACGGCTTCGACCCGCCCATGGTGTTCCGCTACGGCGTCGCGTTCGAGCCGCTCGAGAACTCGACGCAGCGGCTGACGACGTCGTTCGAGATGAACCAGCCCGCGGACAACCAGCGGCAGACCATGGCCGGCGTGGAGTGGTCGTACCGCCGCACGTTCGCCCTGCGCTCGGGCTACAACTTCGACGCCGACGAGCTGAAGTTCTCCGCGGGCGCGGGCTTCGCCGGCGACCTCGGCTCGATGTACGGCTCGGTCGACTACGCCTACACCGATGGCGGCTTCCTCGGGGCCATCCATCGCGTCTCGCTGGGAGTGAGGTTCTGATGCGCCGCCTCCGGATTCCCACGCTCCTGGCGGCGCTCGCACTCATCGGCTGCGGTCCCAAGTACCAGCTGCCGACGGAGCATCCCGGCGCCGCCGTCGTGCCCACCGACAAGAGCTACGCGCTGCTCGCCATCTGGAGCGTGCCCAACGCCCAGGACATCCTGGTCACGCAGGGCACGGGCTCGCAGCTCTTCATCCTGAAGAACTGGGGCGGCACCGGCGCCCCGACGACGGCGCGCGGCGACGTGCAGCTCTATCCGTTCGCGCAGCCGGTGCCGATCAACGCGCCCGCCTACTTCGAGCCCCCGCACGGGCTGTTCAACCCGGTCGCGCTCGCCTGGGGCCAGAACCGGCTGTTCGTGCTCGACGCCGGCGACACGTGCATGGCGAAGTACGACCCCGCGCGCGGCACCTGCGAGGCGTTCGTGGGCCGCGACACCAGCCTGCAGTACGCGAACATCATCCGCGACTACAGCGCCACCTGGCGCGTGCGCGAATACGCGAGCAAGGGCGGCGACACGATCTCGACGTTCACGGACACGACGTTCGCCAAGGTCTCCGGCATCGCCGCCGACGACCAGGGTTTCGTGTACGTCTGCGGCTGGGCCGCCGTGCTCGACACGAATGCCAACGACCAGCGCATCCGCGACCGGAAGTTCAAGTCGCGGATCATCCGCTACGCCCGCGGCCCGCGCTATCCCGGCGTGAATCCGCCGGACCTCTACATGCCGGGCGCGGACTGGCACCGCGACACGACCTGGCGGGCGATCGACGGCACCGGCCTGTCGTTCATCCAGGACCCGGCCAAGATGACGTGGACGACGCTCGACGGCGGCGCGCTGTTCGTCGCGGACCGGGGCAACGACGCCGCCAAGCTCATGGCCACGTTCGCGCCCAACATCGGCTTCCTCAAGGTCGACGGCAGCGAGACGCCCACGGGCACCGCGTTCCACTCGCCCGAGGGCGTCGCCGTGGACCGGCAGGGCTACCTCTACGTCGTGGACCGGCTCAACGCGCGCGTCCTGCGCTACGACGCGTTCGGCAATTACGTGCAGGACGTGAACGTCGAGAACAACATGAACGACCCGAACAAGCCACCCCTGCTCGACCCCATCGCGGTGGGCGTCGACGACTCGCTCGCCTACGTCATCGACCGGGGCCGCGGGCAGGTGCTCCGCTACAAGAGGCGTCCGTGATGCGACCCCGTCGATTCCTGTCCGTGCTGCTCGCCGTCGTCCTCGCGTCGGGCGCCACCGGCGCCGCCCTCGCCGCGCGCGCCCCGCAGCGGCCCGCCGGTGCCGACGCGACCGAGGACTCCACCATGTACGCCGTGCGCTTCCTGTCGAGCAACAAGCTCGGCATGGCGCTGACGAATTACGGCTTCATCGGCACCGACTTCCACAACGGCAACTCGTCGTTCGAGTACCCGCTCGGCTCCAGCCACATGCACATGGTGCGCGGCGGGCTCTGGGTGGGCGGCATCGCGCTCGACGAGAACGGCGCGTTCATCGGCGTGAGCACGGCGGCGCAGGATGCCAACGCCGGCGCCGACGCGGCCTCGCCCAAGTCCAAGATCAGCGAGTTCTCGCCCGCCGGCACGTACATCATCGCCCGCTCGAGCCTGCCGAACAGCCAGGTGAGCGATCCCGACGCCGTGAGCGAGATGGACATGATCTCGCAGTTCAGCGACCTGCCGGCCGACCCGTCGCGCGACCACCGGCCGCTGAACGTGGTCGTCACCCAGTACAACTACGAGTGGTCGTTCGCCGACTACGCCCACTTCGTGATCTTCCACTACGTGATCCGCAACGCCGGACCGCCGCTGCGCAACGCCTACCTCGGCCTGTACAACGAGCTCGCGAGCGGCAACATGCGCAATTACAGCTCGTTCCCGCCCTCGGGCTGGTTCCGCAAGAAGCAGATCGGCTGGATCGACTCGCTGCGCATGGTCACGGAGCGGTACTGCCAGAGCCCGAACGTAATCGGCATCCCGGCCAACTGCCGCTACGACGTCGCGCCCGAGATCGTCGGCATCAAGTACCTCGGGGCGCACCCCAGCGTGCCCTCCGACACCTTGGACCTGAAGCTCACGTTCAAGGCCTGGAGCTTCTACCCGGGCGCGCCGTGGCTCGCGATCGACTCGCTCAAGTACGACCTGATGGCGCTCGGCACCCGCCAGAGCCTCACGCCGCTGCCCGACAGCCTCGGGCCCGGCACGGGCGACCCCGTGGAGCTGCTCGCGGTCGGGCCGTTCTCGACGATCGACACGGGGGACAGCGTATCGGTCGACTTCGCCTACCTCGGCGAGCAGCCGCCCTCGAACAACCTCAACGACCCGGGCACGCCCAGCCTGGTCAAGCGCGCGATCATCGCCCAGCGGGCCTACGACCTGCACTACGTCGTCCCCGTGCCGCCACCCTCGCCGAAGCTGAGGATCGTCGCGCGCGAGAACGCCGTCGACTACTACTGGGACGACTCGCCCGAGAACTTCATCGACAAGACGAGCCCGATCGGCAAGGACTTCGAGGGCTACCGCGTCTACATCGGCCAGAGCCGCGACACGCTCGACCTCGTCGGGCAGTTCGACCTCGCGTTCCCGCCGCACGACACGACCGGCTTCAACACCGGCCTCGACTCGCTGCGCGCGGGCGGGCCGTGGACGGTCGACGGGGTGACGTACCCGTACAGGTTCTCGGTCCCGCACCTGCGGGACGGCTTCAAGTACTTCGCCGCCGTGACGGCCTACGACCTCGGCACGCCCGACATCGAGTCGCTCGAGAGCGGCCTCGGGCAGAACGAGACCATGGTCGTGCCCGGGCCCTCGGTCGCGGAGTCGAGGGGGAGGGGCATCACGGTCTTCCCGAACCCGTACCGCGTCGAGGCGTCGTGGGATCGCGGCCAGCAGGCACGCGACCACTACCTCTGGTTCGCGAACCTGCCGAAGCAGTGCACGATCCACATCTACACGCTCGCCGGCGACCTCATCTACCAGACCGAATTCGACGGCGACACCTACAATGGCGCCAACGCGCGGGGCATCTACAAGCCCGGCACGGACCTCAGCCCGGTGCTGTCGGGCGCGACGTTCGGCTGGGACATGATCACGCGCGAGGGGCAGGCGGCGGCCACCGGGCTCTACATCTGGGCCGTCGAGGACAAGCAGACCGGCAAGCGGCAGACGGGCAAGTTCCTGCTCGTGAAGTCGGATCGGGAGAACCTGTGACCATGCGACGCCCGCTCGCCCTCCTCCACCTCGCGGCCCTGGCGCTGGCGGGCGCGATCGCCGCCGCCGGGTGCTCGTCGCTCAAGAAGACGGTCATGCCCACCGAGCCGCCGCACACGACGATCTTCGTCTCCGGCCCGGTGGACACGGTGAACCACATCGTCCACCTGCACTGGTTCGGGACGTCCGCGCACGGGTACATCGTCGGCTACGAGGCGCGGATGCTGAACCCGGCGGCGGCGGCGGATTCGGCGTGGCGGTTCACCACCCGCACCGACAGCCTCGTCACGATCTACACGCCGACGGGGCTCACCTCGCCGGTGTTCGAGGTGCGTGCCATCGACGACCACGGCGTGCGCGACCCGAACCCGGCGCGCCAGCTGTTCCACTTCAGCAACCAGCCGCCGATCGTCAAGCTGGTCGGCAAGCCCAACGCTGCGGACCACTCCGACACGACGTTCGCGTCCGTGACCGTGACGTGGACCGTCACCGATCCGGACGGCAACCCGGACGCCGTCGTCTGCCGGACGTGGCTGGACGGCCAGGCCGACAACCCGCTCGTCGCCAGCGGCGGCACGTTCACCATGCCGAGCAGCCGCTTCATGACGAACGGCACGTACACGTCGGGCCGGCGGACGCTTTACATCCAGGGCGTCGACGACGGCGGCATGGCCGGGCCGATCGACAGCGTGACGTGGTACGTGCGCACGCCCGTCACCGGGAACCGCGCGCGGCTGCTGCTCATCGACGACGTCCCGAACACCGACCCGGCCAAGATCCGCGTCGACTCGCTCTACGCCAACGCGGTCGCGAACTCCGCCCTGCAGCCCGGGACGTGGCGGGTGCTGCACCTGCAGTTCAACCAGCCGTTCCGGTCGGCCAAGGACCTCGAGCAGACGTTCGAGCAGTTCGAGTCGGTGGTCTGGTACCGCGGCGAGCAGACGGCGTACTCGCGCGTGCTCGACAGCTATGCGATCGGGCCGAACGGCGAGGGGCTCGGGCCGTACCTCGACGGCGGCGGCAAGGCGTTCATCGAGTCGCTCAACCTGGTCTCGTCGTGGAGCTCGTACGGGCCCCTGACGCAGGCCTTCATCCGCCAGTACCTCAACGTCGACGGCACGTTCCAGTACGTCCAGCCGCCCGACTCGTCGGGCGCGTGGGGGCTGGGCACGGGTCGCGTGCTCCAGTGCCCGGGCGTGGCCGACAGCCTCCAGAACAACCGCATCCTCACCGGCCTGCGCGCATACGTCGCGCGCGACCCGTCGCAGATCCTGTTCCTGGCGCCGGCGCACCTGCTGACGCAGAACAACCCGATCGCGATGCCGGTGGCGATGAACGTGCAGCAGGCGAACGGGGGCCGGTTCATCGTGAGCAGCTATCCGCTCGTCTCGGGGACCATCTCGACCGCCTCGTTCCCGCAGCGGGCGACCATCGTGCTGCGCAAGATCCTCGGTCTGCTGGGACTGAACTCGCCCTAGCCGCTCGAGGCGGCCGGGCCCTCCACGGGGCGTTGCGGATTGCCCGGTGCGGCCTTCTGGCACCGACCTCCCGCGGGGAAGCGGACGTGCGTCCCGGCCCCGGAGGGGGTAGCATTTGTTGCGCGTCACCGGACACCGTTACGCCTCCGTAACCTGCTGGCCACACGTATTTTGTTCGACCGGGACCGGAGGACTTGGTAACCTTGTAACACTGTGGACCCGGCGAGGTGGAGATCGCCGGAGCCGGCAGGGGCTACACGACGTTTCCCCATGGTGGCGGTGCTTGCAGAGCTCGGATCGGGCCGAGGCAGCATTCGCCGGTCACGCCACCGGACCCCGAGGGTTCATCCGTCAACTTGGTACCACTTCAACGAGGGGTGCACCAATGAAGAAGCTGTTGACCGTTCTTGCCGCCGCCGCCATGACCGCGGTCATGGCGGGTGCCGCCTCCGCGGCGAATCACTTCCCGCCGGGCCCGCTGGGGACCTGTACGGACACGATGAGCATCCTCACGCTCAAGACGTACCTGAACACGACCATCACGCCCTGCAACGCGACCACGCCGAACACGACCGGCGGGGTCGGCGACACCGTGCTCGGCGTCGGCGGCATCATCATCGGTTTCGACGAGATCGCGACCGGCTACGACATCTACCTGCAGATGGCCGTCGGCGGCCAGAACACCGCCGTGGACTGCTTCACGCACGGCACGAACATGCGCCCGGTGTACGGCCTGAACATCGGCGACTCGCTGGTCGTCGAGTACGCGTGCGTGGCGAACTACTACGGTGACGTCGAGGTCGAGGCGCCGAACAACAACTTCTCGAACCCCAACATCGTGCTGCGCAAGGTGAGCTCGGGCAACACGCTGCCGCCTGCGCTCCAGGGCAACACGACGGACTTCAAGGAGACGCCCACCAACACGCTGATGGCGAACAACATGTCCGGGCTGCTCCTGCTGAACGGCCCGGTGCGCGTGGCGCGCACGCTCGGCCTCGCGACGCACGGCATGCTCGTCGTCCGCGACGCCGCGCCGAGCGACTCGGTGTTCATCGACTACAACAAGCTGACCACCATCGTGCCGCCGCCCGTGGGCACGTACCTGACCAGCATCGAGGGCATCTGCAACAGCGCCGCCCGCGGCTTCCGCATCATGCCCCGGTTCGCGGCGGACATCATCGACGTGCAGCCGCCGCAGGTCTCGGACGGCTGGACCTGGGTCAACGACCACACCTACCGCATCGCGTTCGACCGCGACGTGACGTCGGCGTCGGCGACGGACATCACCAACTACTCGCTGGCCTCGTTCGGCACCGTCAACTCGGCCACGATGGACGGCACGGCCGCCGTGCTGCTCGACGTGACCACCGGCCTGCCGCACGGCGCGTCCGAGACCGTGACGGTCAACGGCGTCGTCGGCTCGGCCAACGGCGTCGCGATGACCACGCCCGGCTCGACGACGTTCCTCGCCGGCATCCTGTCGACCGGCGAGATGAGCGCCCCGGATCCGGACTCGCTCGCGGCGACGCCCTGCCAGGACAAGTCGAACTACGCCGGCCCGCTGGGTGACTACACGAACGGCCAGTTCGGCCCGCGCTCGACGGTCACCGGCATCGTGACGGGCATCTACGGCAACCTGTACTACATGCAGGACGCCAACTCGCTCGATCCGAACCAGCAGAACGGCAAGCACCGCGGCATCACGGTGTTCGCGCCGCCGACGGCCCTCGTGCTCGGCCACCAGTACCAGATCGCGGGCGCCGACGAGGAGTACTACAAGGAGAACGAGTTCGCGGCGATCCAGAAGGTGATGGACGTCGGCACGCCGGGCGCGCAGATCCCGATCCCGCTCACCGTGGCGATCGCGAGCTTCGACACCTGCGACGCGAACCAGAACCTGCTCGACGGCAAGGACTACCTCTCGCTGCTCGTGACGCTGCGCCGCGTGACGGTCGTCCAGCGCTACCCGACCCTGCCCACGAACGGCTTCCACGTGGCGGGTCCGTACCCGGCCAACACGGACACCATCTTCATCGAGAACCAGAACGCGGTGCTCGGCACGAACTCGAGCAGCAACCCGAACTACCCGGCGCTGGGCTCGCTGATCGACGTCGTCGGCTGCGAGCACTACACGACGAACACGAGCTCGCCGAGCTGCCGCGTCTGCCCGCGCAGCCCGTCGGACATCACGATCCTCAGCCCGCCCACGGGCGTGGGCGCCGGCTCGCCGTTGACGCTGTCGTTCTCGGTGTACCCGAACCCGGCCCGCACCGTGAACGTGGCCTTCACGCTCCCGACGTCGTCGCACGTGACGCTGGGCGTGTACGACCTCCTCGGCCGCCAGGTGGCGCACCTCGCGAGCGGTTCGTTCTCGGCGGGCGTCCACCAGATGGGCTGGAGCGGCCTGAACGACAACGGGACGCGCGTCCACTCGGGCGTGTACTTCTACAAGCTGCAGGTGGGCAACGAGGTCCGCACCGCCCGCACGCTGCTGCTGAACGACTGATCGATTCCGGATCGGT
>JBAIWU010000438.1:0-1844 GCA_037917155.1 Candidatus Eiseniibacteriota bacterium | reverse complement strand
CCTCGATGGCCTTCGCGAACGCCGCGCGCAGCTCCGCCGCGCCCAGGCTCGAGGGGCCCTCGACGCGCACCTGCCAGCGGCCGGCGTCGCCGTCGGAGGCCACCTCGTGCCAGCTCCCGGCGTCGCCCGCGGCGTGGTTCACGTCGAAGCTCGGCACGAGCCGGTCGGCCAGCGACGGCCGCACGTAGCCGCCGTCGGGCTTCCAGTCGTACTCCTCGCCCAGCGCGACCTTCCTGGCACGCGCCTCGCCGTCGAGCCTGGCGATCACGTGCAGCGCGCCGTCCATGCCCGCGGACAGGCCGCCGGTCGTGACGATCCGGCCGTTGTCGACCCAGCGCCGGTCGCCGACCACCTTCACCTTCGGGAACTGCGCATGCAGCCGCATCACGTTGCCGTACGTCGTGGTCGCGGTGAGCCCGTCGAGCAGGCACGCGCTGGCCAGGATGAACGCGCCGTTGCAGACCGACATCGTGACCTTCGTGCCCGCCGACGCCTCCCGCACCCAGCGCAGCAGCGCTTCGTCGTGCTGCGCCCCGCGCACGCCGCCGCCGGGCACGACCAGCACGTCCGGCTTCGGCGCGTCGGCGAACGTGTGCTTCGGCAGCACCTGCAGACCCATGGCGGTCGTGACGGGGTCCTTCGTCTCGCCCACCGTGTAGACGTCACAGTCCGCGGCCCCGAAGAGCTCGTAGGGCCCGTTCGAGTCGATGACCTCGACGCCGTTGAACACGAGCACGGCGACCTTCGTACGGGTGTCCGGCGCCGGCGCGGGCTCGCTTCCCTGCGCGACCAGCGCCATGCCGCAGTCGGGGCAGGTGCCGGGGTGGTCGAACACCTTCGCGTCGCACGGCAGGCCGCAGCGGACGCAGACCCAGTGCGTGGTCGCGGCCGGCGGGTCCGCCGCGTGCGCGGGCGTCGTCGCGACCAGGGACGATCCGAGCAGCAGCGCGAGCGTGAGGAGCAGCGTCTTCATGTGGACCTCCAGGCGCGGCCCGCGGGGCCGCCCGCGGACGGGCGGCGGTGGAAGCGCTCGCGGTAGCGTCCCGGCGGAACGCCGACGAGCGCGAGGAATGCCCTGCGCATCGATTCGAGGCTGCCGAACCCGCAGCGCTCGCAGACCGCGTCGAGGCCGTCGTCGGTCTCCTCGAGCCGGCGCCGCGCCGTCTCGACGCGCACCGTGGTGATGAAGCGGGCCGGGGTGATGCCGGCCTCGCGCGCGAAGACGCGCGCGAAGTGGCGCGGGCTCATGGCCACGCGGCGCGCCAGCGAGTCGACCGACAGGTCGGCGGCCGGGTGCTCGAGGGCCCACGCCTGCAGCTCGCGCAGCGGGCGCCGGTCGGCCGCCTGCGCGGCGAGCTGCGCGCTGAACTGCGCCTGCCCGCCCGGGCGCTGCAGGAACATCACCAGCTCGCGCGCGACCGCGAGCGCGACGTCGCGGCCGTGGTCCTCCTCCACCAGCGCGAGCGCGAGGTCCATGCCGGCGGTGACGCCGGCCGAGGTGGCGATCGCGCCGTCGCGCACGAAGATCGTGTCCGGCTCCACGCGCACGCGCGGGAAGCGGCTGGCGAGCGCGTCGCACGCGCCCCAGTGCGTGGTGGCGCGCCGGCCGTCGAGCAGCCCGGCCTCGGCCAGGAAGAACGCGCCCGTGCAGACCGAGCCCAGGCGCCGGACGCGCCGCGACTGCCGGCGCAGCCAGGCGTGGATCCGCGGGTCGCGGTCGTGCGCGCCGGTGCCGACGCCGCCCGCGACCAGCAGCGTGTCCACGCCCCCGGCCACCTCGTGGTAGGCGCGCTCGGCGTTGAGCCGGACGCCGGAGGAGGCCGCGAACGGGCCGCGCTCGAGGC
>JBAIWU010000437.1:0-1551 GCA_037917155.1 Candidatus Eiseniibacteriota bacterium | reverse complement strand
GCGCCGCCGAGCTGGTGCGCGCCGGCGTCGACGCGCTCGTGATCGACAGCGCGCACGGGCACTCGGCGGGCGTGCTCGAGACGGCGCGCGCGCTGCGCGCGGCGGTGACGGGCGCCGACATCGTGGTCGGCAACGTGGGCACGGCCGAGGGTGCCCGCGCCGTGGCCGACACCGGCGTCGACGCGGTGAAGGTGGGCATGGGCCCGGGCGCGATCTGCACGACGCGCGTGGTCTCGGGCGCGGGCATGGCGCAGATCACCGCCGTGCTCGAGGCGGCGCGCGCGCTCGAGGACGCCGGGATCCCGATCGTCGCCGACGGCGGCATCAAGTACAGCGGCGACGTCGTCAAGGCGCTGGCCGCGGGCGCGCACTCGGTCATGATCGGCGGCCTGTTCGCCGGCACCGAGGAGAGCCCCGGCGAGACGGTGCTGTACGAGGGTCGCCAGTACAAGGTGTACCGCGGCATGGGCTCGCTCTCGGCGATGGCCGCCGCCCGCGGCAGCCGCGAGCGCTACTTCCAGGAGAACACCGACGAGCTCTCCAAGCTCGTGCCCGAGGGCATTGAGGGCCGCGTGCCGTTCAAGGGCCCCCTGGCCGCGACGGTGTTCCAGCTCGTCGGCGGCCTGCGCGCGGGCATGGGCTACTGCGGCGTGCGCACGATCGACGAGCTGCGCACGCGGACGCGGTTCGTGCGCATCAGCGGCGCGGGCCTGCGCGAGAGCCATCCGCACGACGTGAAGATCACGAAGGAAGCGCCGAACTACGAGGCGCGCTGAGACGCCGCGCGCACGTGCGCGTGTTTCACGCATTTTCCCGCTGCGCCCGGGCCGGCGACGGTCTATGGTGCGCGCATCGTCACGC
Source organism: Candidatus Eiseniibacteriota bacterium (assembly GCA_037917155.1). GTDB lineage: Bacteria > Eisenbacteria > RBG-16-71-46 > RBG-16-71-46 > RBG-16-71-46 > CAIXRL01. Next base: position 690 of record JBAIWU010000437.1, on the reverse strand, counting down.
GAGGCGCACCCGATGCGCTGCGCGCGGCGAGAGGCCCTGAAGTGCTTCCCATCGTCCGCGTTCCGGTCCCACCTTCCGCGCGAGGAGGTGCGCATGCGGCCCATCGGGAGTCGTCGAGGCAACGTCATCCTGCGCGCGTCGGTCGAACAGAGCGCCCGCCGCCGCATGGAGACGCGGATCCATCCGCCCGCCGGCGGCGCGTCCTTCGCGCCCGGCGACGAGCGCGGCGCGACGCACACGCGCGCGTTCTACGAGCGGGTCCGCGAGCGCCTGCTGCCGCGCATGGTGCCGGCGCTGAGCGTCGACGGCGCCGAGGTGCGGTACTTCGGCACCGAGGAGATGGGGCTCTGGGGCCTGCGCGCCCCGAACGGGCTCGTGCTCGCCTACGAGTGCGCCGACACGCCCGCGCTGCTCGCCGACCGCGTGCGGCGCTGGCTGGCCTGCCTGCGCACGCGCACCGCGCCCGGCATGCTGCAGCGCACGTGGGGGCGCCCGGTCTACGGCGCCCGCCACGACGCGGCGAGCGACACGTTCGACCTCGTGTGGGCGACGCCCGGCGAGTGGTGCGGCGTCGTGCTCGCCGACGAGCCCGCTCCGCGGCTCTGGAACCTGCCGCCGAACTGGCGGCTGCCCGAGCTCGCGGGCGCCTGACGCGTCGCGATCCGGGCGATCGCGGCGGGCCCGCCCGCG
>JBAIWU010000436.1:0-7525 GCA_037917155.1 Candidatus Eiseniibacteriota bacterium | reverse complement strand
TCCGCGTCGCCGCCCGGGACCAGGTCGAAGTCGCCCGCCCAGACGCGCTCGATGCGGCCCGTGCGCCAGCCGCGCACGGCGTCCCGGACCAGCGGCGAGGGCGTCTCGCGGTAGCGCCGCACGATCGCGGCCGGCGCGCCCACGGTCGCGAACGCCTGGGCCGCCTGGCGCGCCAGCTCCTCGGGGCCGCGCGCCGGCAGCAGCGGCTGGGCCGCGACGCGCACGCGTGCCGTCGTGCGCCGGGGGTGCGCGCCCCGCGTGCCTTCCTCGAGCAGGTGCAGGCCCTCCTCGGGCCGCAGCACGGTGAGGGCCCCGAAGCCCGAGACCGCGAGCCAGCGCGCGGGCGCCTGCCGGGTGCCGGCGGGGCGCGCGGGCTCGAGCCGCTGCATGCGCATGCCGCGCGCGCGCCCCCACCCGTCGTACATGCCGGCCAGCCGCTCCTGCCACGCGGCCTGCGCCGCATCGGAGCCCGAGTCGGGACCGGGCTCGATCGCCACGAACGCGTCGCAGGGGCCGAAGCGCGTGGCCTCGCCGACCGCCAGGTCGAGCAGCACGACCTGCTGCGCGAGCCGCCGCATCAGCGGCCGCGGATAGGCGGAGCGGGCGCGCGACTTGCCCTCGAGGCGCGCCAGCAGCGTGCGCGCCGAGGCCAGCCCGGCTTCGATGCGGTCCAGGTACTCGGCGCGGGCGAGCACGTCGAAGCGGTCGCTCCGCTGCCAGAAGCCGGGCGAGCGCGACTCCGCGAGCAGTGCGGCCTTCAGGGCGGTCCACGCCTCGTCCCCCACGCGTTCCTCCAGCTCCGCCGTGGCGCGCGCCAGCGCCTGCAGCTCGCCCGGCTCGCCGTAGGCCTCCCACGCGATGGCGCGCACGTCGCGCGCGCTCGCCGCGGCCGGCCCGGCGGGGCCGCCCGTCTCCGGCGCCTCCGCGTCCGGGTCCACGAACTCCACCGCCAGGCGGTCGCCGTCCGCGCGCACGAACAGGAACTGGTCGCCCTCGGGCGCGCGACGCTCGACGATCTTGCGGGCCAGCGGGGCCAGCAGGTACTGCTCCAGCGCGCGCTGCAGGGGCCGCGCGCCCAGGTCGGGCGTGAAGCCGCGCTCGAGCAGGAACTCGTAGGCGCTCTCCTCGATCTCCACCGACCACGCGCGGCGGCGCAGTCCCCGGCGCTCGAAGGCCTCGCCCATCTGCTTCGCCAGGATCTCGCGCATCGCCTCGCGCGAGAGCGGCTGGAAGACGACGATGCGGTCGAGGCGGTTGAGCAGCTCGGGCCGGAACGCCTCCCGCACCGTGCGCTCGACCTCGCGCACGCTGAAGCCCTGCCCCGCCACGAAGCCGAGGCGCTCGTTCGCCTGCAATCTCGAGCCCAGGTTCGAGGTCATCACGATGAACGTGTTGCGGAAGTCCACCGTCTCGCCACGCGAGTCCGTCAGCCGGCCGTCGTCGAACACCTGCAGGAACAGGTCCCAGAGCCGCGGGTTCGCCTTCTCGAACTCGTCGAGCAGCACCACCGAGAACGGCTGCCGGCGCACGCGCGCCGCCAGCGATCCGCCCCCCTCGAGCGAGCCCGCCGCGAGCAGCCGGTCGAGGCCGCCGCCGTCCTGGAGCTCGCTCATGTCGACGCGCACCATCCGGTCGGCGGAGCCGAACAGCCAGGTCGCGAGCGCCTTCACGAGCTCGGTCTTGCCGGTTCCGGTCGGGCCGGCGAACAGGAACACCGCGTAGGGCCGCGTCGGCGCGGTGATGCCCGCCTTCATGAGCGCGAGCCGGTCCACCAGCACGTGGACCGCGTCGGCCTGCCCCATGACCCGCGAGGCGAAGTGCGCGCGCAGCGCCCCCGTGTCGAGCGCGAGCCGTTCGTCGAGCAGGTCGAGCGGCAGCCCGGTGACCTGCGCGATCGCCTGCAGCAGGTGATCCTGCGTCAGGCCGCCGCCGGCCGCGTCGTCGGCGCCCGCCTCGAGCGTGCGCTCGAGCACGCGAATGACACCCGCCGGCATCCCGAGGGCGCTCACGTGGTGCCGGGCGAGCGAGACCGCCTCGTCGATCACCGGCTCCGGCACGCGCGCCGCGTCCTCGGCCGGCAGCTGCGCGACCCAGGCGCGCGCGATCGGGCCGAGCTCCTCGTCGCGCGGCGGCTCCAGGCGCGTCACCTCGACGAGGCGCGCGAGCTCGGGGTGCTCGGCGAACATCTGCTCGACCGCCGCCGGGCGGGTCTCGCCGATCAGCAGCAGCTCGCCCGACTCGATCGCGGGCAGCAGCATCTCGAGCACGCCGGTCGTGGCCTGGATCGATCGCCCGGTCCACAGGAGCTGGTGGAAGTCGCGCACGAGCCACACGGTCCGCGGCTTCGCGCGCACCTCCCGCAGCAGCGCCTGCACCCGCGCCTCGAGCTGGCCCACGAACGACATCCCGGCGTTCAGCTCGGGCGCGCTGGTCTCGAACACGCGCCAGCCCTCGCGCGACATCTCGCCCGCGAGCGCGCGCGCCAGGGTCGTCTTGCCGACGCCGGCCTCGCCCGAGACCAGCACGGACCGCGGCGTCGACGCCCGCAGCGCGCGCAGCAGCCGCTCGTGGGCATGGGTCATCGCCGCACGCGGGAACACCACGGGCGACGCGAAGGCGCCGGGCTCGTGACGGCGGCCGGCGGCCTGCACCCCGGGGCCCATCCAGCCCGGCATGCCCTCCGCCTCCCGGCCAGGCCGGCCCGGGTGGTCGTCCTCATCGCGCGTCTCGGCCAGCAGCGGCCTCACGAGGTCCTGCTCGCATTCCTCGAGCAGGCGGTGGATCTTCTCGCGGGTGCCGGGGTCCATGCCGCCGGGCCCCTCGACGAGCCTCAGCGGGGCGATCGCCGCACGCCGCCGGAGGAAGCCGTCGAGGACGGCCAGGCAGACGGGGGCCTGCCACCAGCTCTCGTTCAGGCGCACCAGCACGCGCGTGACGAGCGCGGGATCGTCCGGGGACCACGCCTCGAGCATGCGCAGCGTCAGGTGGCGCGACCACGGGTGGAAGAGGTTCAGCCACAGCAGCGCGCGCGCCGCGATGTCGGCATCCGGCGGGCGCCTCGCGAGCGCGTGGAGCGCGGCCCACGCGGGGATCACCTTGTCCCCCGTGACGAACCGCTCGAGCGTGGCGATGTCCACCGTCGGCTGCGCGAGCAGCGCGACCAGCGCCGCGAACGGCCTCACCGCGAGAAGCTCGTCCGGATGCGTCACCGCGGGTGCCTGGCCGACCTCGCCCTCGAGGCCGTAGACCTCGAGCAGGAACGGGTCGGAGAGCGGCGGGCTCTCCCCCGCGGGCGTCTCGGGCGCCTCCCGCCCCTCCCGCGCCTGGCGCCGGGCATCCCGGAAGGCGGCCAGCACCAGGGACGCGATGGCGATACCGGCGAGGAGGCTGACGAAAGCGGCCGTGGGCATGGCTCACACGATCGTCCCCGGGGGTTGGCGGCGGCAAGCGGCCCCCGCTCGCCGGCCGGCGAACGGGCGTGCGCCCCGGACGCGTCAGCGCATCCGGCCCCGCAACCCCGCGAGCCCGCGCGGGCCCTTCTTCATCGCCCGCATGACCGTGCGGGCCTGCTCGTAGTCCTTGAGCAGGCGGTTGACGTCGGTGACCGTCGTGCCGCTGCCCGCCGCGATGCGGCGCCGCCGGCTGCCGTCGATCAGGCGCGCGTTGCGGCGCTCCCGGGGCGTCATGCTGAGCAGGATCGCCTCGTGCTTCCGGAAGACGTCCTTCTGCGGGCCCAGCTTGTCGATCGCCCCCGCGGGCATGCCCGGCACCATCTTGAGCACGTCCTCGAGCGGCCCCAGCCTGCGCATTGAGCGGAGCTGGTCGAGGAAGTCCTCGAGCGTGAAGTCGGCCTTCTTCATGCGCTCGGCGAGCCGGGCCGCGTCCTGCTCGGAGACGGCCGCCTGCGCCTTCTCGACGAGGCCGATCACGTCGCCCATGCCGAGGATGCGGCCGGCGAGCCGCTCGGCGTTGAAGACCTCGAGCCCGTCGAGCTTCTCGCCCACGCCCAGGAACAGGATGGGCTTGCCCGTCACCTGCCGCAGGCTCAGCGCGGCGCCGCCGCGCGCGTCGCCGTCCATCTTCGTCAGCACGAGCCCGTCGATGCCGACGCGCTCGGCGAACGCCTGCCCGACGCGCACGGACTCCTGCCCGATCATGCCGTCGACGACGAGCAGCACCTGGTGCGCGCGGATCACGCGCTTGAGCTCCTCGAGCTCGGCCATGAGCTCCTCGTCGATGTGGAGCCGCCCCGCGGTGTCGAGCAGGAAGAAGTCGAAGCCGCGCCGGCGCGCCTCCTCGAGCGCGCCGCCCGCGATGTCCCGCGGCGACGTGCCCTCGGGCGCGCGCCAGAAGCCGGCCTCGGCCTGCGCGGCGACGCGCTCGAGCTGGTCGATCGCGGCCGGGCGGTAGACGTCGGCGCTCGCGAGCAGCGTCCGCTTGTCGCGCGCCTTGAGCCAGCGCGCCAGCTTGCCCGCGAACGTCGTCTTGCCCGAGCCCTGCAACCCGGCCAGCAGCACGACCGTGGGCAGGTGCGGCGAGCCCGCGAGCGAGACCGGCGTGCTGCCCAGCAGCCGCACGAGTTCCTCGCGCACGACGCCGACGACCTGCTGCCCCGGCTTGAGGTTCCGGAGCACCTCCTCGCCCACCGCGCGCTCCTCGACCCGCGCGACGAACTCCTTCGCGACCGCGATGGGCACGTCCGCCTCGAGCAGCGCGCGGCGCACCTCGCGCATCGACTCGCGGATGTTGTCGGGCGTCAGGCGGGCCCGGCCCGTGAGGTTGCGGATGATGCCCTGGAAGCGGTCGGTCAGCGTCTCGAACATGGATGTCCCGTGGACCCGGAGGTGGCGTGGGCGAGGGAGCCTACCACAGCGCCCGGGCCGCGCCCGGCGCGCCGCTCAGGCGACCGCGGCGCGCAGCGAGGCGAGCGCCGAGGACGGCTCGCCCGCGCGGAAGACGCCGTTGCCGGCCACGAACACGTCGGAGCCCGCGGCGCGCGCCTCGCGGCCGGTCGCGTCGGCGATGCCGCCGTCGACCTCGATCAGGAACTGGAGCCGGCGGCGCGTGCGCTCGACCGTGGCGGCGCGCACCTTCTGGAGCATCTCGGGCATGAACGCCTGCCCGCCGAAGCCGGGCTCGACGGTCATGACGAGCAGCAGGTCGAGGTCGGGCAGGTAGGGCGCGATCGCGGTGAACGGCGTGCCCGGTCGCAGCGCCAGGCCCGCCTTCGCGCCGGTGCCGCGGATCTGCCGCAGCACCTCGCGGGTCTGCGGGCACGCCTCGATGTGCACGGTGATGCCGTCGGCACCCGCGCGGCGGAACTCCTCCACCATCTTCCACGGCCGCTCCATCATCAGGTGCACGTCGACGTACGCGCGCGTGAGCCTGCGCGCGGCCGCGACCACGATCGGGCCGAACGTCAGGTTCGGCACGAAGTGGTTGTCCATGACGTCGCAGTGGACCCAGTCGCGCGCCGGATCGACGATCGACAGCTCCTCGCCCAGGCGCGAGAGATCCGCGGCGAGCAGGCTGGGCGCGACGATGGGAGGCGTGGTCGTCATGCGGTCAGGGTCGCGGAAAGGGGCGGGCGGCGCAAGCGGCGGGCCGCCTCCCGGCGGCACGCCTCGGGCTCGGGGCGGGCGCACGGGCTCAGTACCCCGAGAACTGCTCCATGCGCATCCGACCCATGGCCACGCCCAGCTCGAGCAGCGCCGCCCCCACGCCCTGGATGAAGCGGTCGGGCCCGGCGAGGAACCAGAGCGGCGCGTTGCGGTCGCCCGGCACCAAGTCCGCGAGCAGCCCCGCCTCGATGCGCCGGCGCTCGCCCGTCCACGCCGCGCCCGCCGGCGCGGCGCCGGTCATCGTCGGCACGTAGCGGAAGGCCGGGTGCGCGGCGCTCCACGCGGAGAGCTCGGCGAGGAACGGCGCCTCGCCGGGCGCGCGGCTCGAGTGGACGAGCAGCAGCGGGTGCGGGAGCCGTCGCGCGATGGCGTCCTGCGCGATCGCGCGGAACGGCGTGATGCCGATGCCGCCCGCGAGCATGACGACCGGCGCGGGGGACTCCGGCAGCGTCATCTCCCCGAACGGGCCCTCGATCTCGACCCGGAGCCCCAGCGGCCCCTCCGCGAGGCTGCGCTTGAACGCGCTGCCGCGCAACCGCGAGGCGATCAGCAGCCGCGGGCCGTCCGGCGCCGCGGCCAGCGAGAACGCGCGCTTCTCGCCCGCGTCGTCGCGGAACGGCGGGTCCACGAGCGTCACGTCGACGCTCTGGCCGGCGGCGTACTCGAACGCGCCGTCGGCCTCGAGTTGGAACGCCCACGTCCCCTCGGCCACCTGCTCGCGCGACGCGAGTCTGCCCTTCCGTCCGCCCATCGCGTGCGATCCTCCCCCGTTCAGTGCGCCGGCCCGGACGCGGCGCGGTCCCCGCCGCGCGGCGTTCCGCCATTGGATGGCGCTCCGGCGTCGGCGATGCGGTCCTCGAACGCCCGCTCGAGCCAGTGCCCGGAGCGCCGCTGCTTGGTCGCGAGGTAGGTCGCGTTGTGCGGGTTGGCGGGGATCACGAGCGGGATGCGCCCCGCGAGGCGCACGCCGTGCTGGCGCAGACCCGCGAGCTTCGCGGGGTTGTTCGTCATCAGCCGCACGCTCGCCACGCCCAGCGCCTCGAGCATCCGCGCCGCGGCGCGGTAGTCGCGCTCGTCGTCGCCGAAGCCGAGCAACCGGTTGGCGTCGACGGTGTCGTGCCCCCGGTCCTGCAGGGCGTACGCGCGGATCTTGTTCGCCAGGCCGATGCCCCGCCCCTCCTGGCGCAGGTAGAGCACGACGCCGCGCTCCAGCCGCCCGATCGCGCGCAGCGACTCGATCAGCTGGTCGCGGCAGTCGCAGCGCAGCGAGCCGAGCACGTCGCCGGTCAGGCACTCGGAGTGGACGCGCACCGGCACGTCGCGGCGGCCTCGCACGTCGCCGCGCACGAGCGCGAGGTGCTCGCGGCCGCGCGCGTCCGCGGTGAAGGCGACCACGTGGAAGTCGCCGAAGCGGCTCGGCAGCAGCGCCTCGGCGGCCAGGCGCATCGGCTCGGGCGCGCTCGCGCGGGACTCGGGGCTGGACATGGCGTCGATCTCCTCGTGAGGTCGGCTCGTCGGGGGAAGCGTCCCGCGAGGGCCCGATCACGGGCGGCGCGGGCGCTCAGGACGCGGTTCCTATCTAAAACCAATGCATCTGATGATTAGAAGCGGGCCCGGATTCGCCGAAGCTGCTTCTGGTCAGCCATCGCTTGTTTTAGAGTGGAGCCATGTCGAAGACCGACAAGCGCTTGAAGGAGCAGATCGAGCGACTCGCGTTGCTCGCCGACCCCGTGCGGCGCGCGCTCTACGCCCACGTCGCCGCGCAGCCCGGCGAGGTGAGCCGAGACCAGGCGGCCAGGGCGCTCAAGGTCTCGCGCGCGCTGGCGGCGTTCCACCTCGACAAGCTCGCGGCCGCGGGCCTGCTCGACGTCGAGCACCGCCGGCTCGGGGCCCGCCGGGGGCCC
>JBAIWU010000435.1:0-3158 GCA_037917155.1 Candidatus Eiseniibacteriota bacterium | reverse complement strand
AAGTGCTCCGCGAGCAGCTCGATGTCCTCGTCGCCGCGCCCGCGCACGCCCACAGCGAGGCGGCGAGCAGGACCGTGCCCGCGCGCCGCCGCGGCCGAATCCGGGCCCGCATCATCCGGGATCGACCACGTCCTCGCGCCGGCGCCCCGCCTCGTAGACGTTCAACCGGTTGTAGAGCGTCTTGAGGCAGATCCCCAGCCGGCGCGCCGTCTCCTTCTTGTCGCCCTCGAACAGCTCCAGCGTGGACAGGATGAGCTTGCGCTCGGTCTCCTCGAGCGGCTCGCCGAGCGGCACCTTCACCGCCGGTCCGTCGGTCTCGCCGGCGGCGGGCGGCACCACCACGTTCTCCGGCAGCCCCGGATCCTCGATCACGTCGTGCGCCATGATCGCGGCGCGCTCGACCACGTTGCGCAGCTCGCGCACGTTGCCGGGCCAGTGGTACGCGCACAGCTTGCGGATCGCGGCGCGCGACCAGCGGCGCTCCAGGCCCTCGCGCTGGTTGAACTCGGCCAGGAAGTGCTCCGCGAGCAGCTCGATGTCCTCGTCGCCGCGCCCGCGCAGCGGCGGCAGCATGATCGGGAACACGTTGAGCCGGTAGAAGAGGTCGTCCCGCAGCTTGCCCTCGCGGACCGCGATCAGCGGGTCGCGGTTGGTCGCGGCCAGGATGCGCACGTCCACCGCGATCGGCTCCGACGCGCCCACCCGCAGCAGCGTGCCGGTCTCGAGCACGCGCAGCAGCTTCACCTGCACGTCGAGCGGGGTCTCGGTGATCTCGTCCAGGAACAGCGTGCCGCCGCTGGCCTCCTCGAAGTAGCCGCGGCGATTGCGCTCGGCGCCGGTGAAGCTGCCTCGCTCGTGGCCGAACAGCTCGCTCTCGATCACGTTGTGGGCGATCGCGCCGCAGTTCACCGCGAGGAAGCGCTGGGAGGCGCGCGGGCTCATGAGGTGGAGCGTCTCCGCCACCAGCTCCTTGCCCGTGCCGCTCTCGCCGGTCAGCAGCACGATCACGCGCGTGGGCGCCACGCGGGTGATCGCGTCGTACACCTTCTGCATGCCCGGCGAACGCCCGACCATGCGGCCGAAGCGGCCCAGGTCGCGCAGCTCGCCGCGCAGCGCGTCGCGCTCATCGCGCAGGCCGCGCATGCGGACCACGTTGGAGAGCACGGCGCGCAGGCGGTGGTGGTCGATCGGCTTGGTGAGGAAGTCGAGCACGCCCTGGCGCAGCGCGTCGACCGCCGCTTCCAGCGTGGCGTTGCCGGTCACCACGACGATCTCGGGCCGCCGCTCCACCGCGTCCTCGTCGCCGAGCAGGTCCAGGCCGCGGCCGTCCGGCAGGCCCAGGTCGACGATCACCACGTCGGCGTGATGCTCGGCCAGGTGGGCGCGTGCCTGCGCGAGCGTCGAAGCCTCCGTGACCTCGAAGCCCTCGCGCCGCACGAGCAGCGCCAGGCTCGCGCGGAAGTCCTCGTCGTCGTCGACGACCAGCGCGACGCGGCGCGGCGGCTCCGGCGAACGCATGGCCTCGGCCGTGGCCGCCTGCGCAACCGGGGTGTGGGCGCGCGTGCTCATGACGCCACCGCCCGCGCCGGGGGCCGGTTCACGCGCAGCCAGTAACGCACCGCCAGCGCGAGGTCGGACGCCGCGGCGTCCTTCTCGAAGCGCTTCACGAGGTAGCTGTTCGCTCCCAGCTCGTAACTGTGCTGCACGTCCTCGGGCCGCGCGGAGGAGGACACCATCACGACCGGCAGCCAGTGCAGGCGTCCGTCCGCGCGCACGCGCCGCAGGACCTCCCAACCGTCCAGGCCGGGCATGTTCAGGTCGACGAACGCCGCAACGATGTTCGGCCGGCCCGGCGTCGAGGCGCCGTCCACGCCGAGCATCGCCAGAGCTCCCGCGCCCGTACGCGTCATGTGCACCTCCACGTCGAGACCCTCGCGCCGCAGGGCCCGGTTCACGATGTCGAGGTAGTCCTCGTCGTCATCCACCAGCAGTATGGCCGGCGGGAGCATGGCCCCTCCCTTCGGGACTGGGAAGCGTGAAGTAGAACGTCGCACCATGCTCCCCGTCGCTCTCGGCCCACACCCGTCCGCCCATGCGTCCGACCGTCTTGGCCACGATCGCCAGGCCCAGCCCCGTGCCCTCGACATCGGACCCGTGCAGCCGGCGGAACGGCTGGAACAGGTCCCCCGCCATCGCGGGATCGAAGCCCGAGCCGTTGTCCCGCACCCAGTAGGTGTTCTCGACCCCGTTCGCGCTGCCCCCGGTCTCCACCACGCGCACCTGGCGGTCGCGCGAGAACTTCAGCGCGTTCCCGAACAGGTTCACGAGCAACCGGTGCACCTGGTTCGCGTCGGCGGAGGCGGGCGGCAGCGAGCCCGCGATGAACTCCACGTCGCCGCCGGGTCCCTCGCGACCCCGGGCCTCGACGAACGCGCGCTGCGCCATCTCGTCCATGTCCAGCCGCCGGACCTCCTCGGGCCCGGCGCCACTGGCGGCGAACTCGACGAGCGCGTCGAGGAGCTTGTTGGCGCGCGCCGCCGCCGCGCGCACGCGCGCGAGCAACCGGGCGCCCTCGCCTTCGAGCACGCGCCCGTAATCCTCCTCGATCACGGCGGCGAAGTTGAGGATGGCGCCGATCGGCGAGCGCAGGTCGTGCGACACCATGTGGCTGAACGTCTCGACCTCGCGCAGGGCCTCGGTGACCTCGGCCGTGCGCACCTGCACGCGCCGCTCCAGCTCCTCGTTGAGCTCCTGCAGGTCGCGGTCCCGCCGCGAGAGCTCGGCCAGCTGCGCGTCGAGGTCGCGGTTCGTGCCCGAGAGCGCGTAGGCGAAGTCGCGCAGCCGCAGGAACTGCAGCAGGAGCACGCCGATCGCGATGGAGAGGAACGTGCCGCTCAGCAGGAACAGCAGCGGCCACGGCGTCGCGACCTGCCGCACGAGGTCGTCCGACGGCGAGAGCAGCACCCGCACCGCGGAGCCCGACGGCGACGTCATCGTGCGCTCCATGCGCATCCAGCGCGGCGCCAGCAAATCGGGCAGCGCGTGCAGCACGAGGTGGCGCCCGTCGTCCCCGGCCAGCGCGATCGAAAGGCTGCCGCCGATCATGGAGTGCCGCTTGAGCCACAGCGAGTCCACGCGCAGCTCGCCGAACAGCACGC
>JBAIWU010000434.1:0-2665 GCA_037917155.1 Candidatus Eiseniibacteriota bacterium | reverse complement strand
CGCGGGCCCACGGCGGCTAGCCGGCCAGCTCCTCGCGCAGGCGCAGGAAGGACTCCCAGCGGCGCGCAGGGATCTCGCCGCGCTCGAGCGCCTCGCGCAGGGCACAGCCGGGCTCGCGGTCGTGGCGGCAGTCGCCGAAGCGGCAGCGGCCGAGGAACGGTGCGAGCTCGGGGTAGTGCCGCTCGAGGTCCCCGGCGTCCACGCCCCAGAGGCCGAACGCGCGCACGCCGGGCGTGTCGATCAACTCGAGGCCCGGCTCGGGGCGCAGCAGCAGCGCCGCGGTGGTCGTGTGGCGGCCCTTGCCCGTGACCTCGTTCACCTCGCCCTGGAGCAGCTCGTGCCCGGGCGCGAGCCGGTCGAGCAGCGTGCTCTTGCCCACGCCCGAGTGGCCCACGAACAGCGAGCGCCGGCCCCGGCACGCCTCCCGCAGCGCGTCGACGCCGCGGCCGGTCAGCGCGCACATCGCGATGCCGGGGACGCCCGCGGGCGCGTAGTCGGCGAGCAGCGAGCGGGCCTCGTCGGCATCGCCGAGGTCGGTCTTGTTGAGCGCGAGCAGCGCGGGCAGCCCCGCCACGCGCGCCTGCGCGAGCACGCGGTCGACGAGCCCGTGGCGGAAGTCGGGTCGGCGCAGCGAAGCCACGATCACGACCTGGTCGAGGTTGGAGGCGACGACCTGCTCCTCGGGGCGCTCGCCGCTGGCGCGGCGCGAGAACGCGTTCCGCCGCGGCTCGACGCCGGCCACGACCGCGCGGCCGCCCTCCCACTCGAGTCGCACGCGGTCGCCCACGACGACCGCGTTGCCGAGCGACTTGCGCGCGCCCATGAGCCGCCCGCGCGCGGTCGCGGCGAACGGCGGGCCGTCGTCCGCGACCACCGAGAGGCCGCCGAAGTCCACGCGCCGCACGGTCGCCAGCGCGGGTGGCGTTCCGGGGCGCGTCCCCGGCCCCCGGGCGGGCGCGGGCGATCCGCCGGGCGTGGACTTCAGCTCCAGGCTCCCGGGCCGCGCAGCGGCAGCAGGATGGTGAAGTGCGCACCGGAGCCGGGCGGGCTCTCGACCGAGATGCGGCCGCCGTGGTTCTCGATCGCGCGGTGCGAGGTCGACAGGCCGAAGCCGTGACCGTCGGGCTTGGTCGTGAACATGAACTCGAACATCCGCGGCAGGTGCTCGGGGCGGATGCCGGGCCCGGTGTCCGTGATGTCGACGCGCACCTGCTGCGCGGTCCCGTCGCGGCGCGTGCGCACGACGATCGCGCGGCGGCTCTCCTGCGCAGCCATGGCGTCGGCGGCGTTCACGCACAGGTTGATGAACACGGCCTGGATCTGGCCGAGATCGGCCTTGAGCTCGGGCAGCTCGCCGTCGAGCTCGACGTCCCACTCCACGCCGCGGAAGCGCTTGTCGCCCTTGACCAGCTCGATCGTGCCGAGCAGCAGGCCGTTCAGGTCCATCGGCTCGACGTTGACCTGGTTGCGCGTGTAGTCCATGAGGCCCTTCGCCAGCACGCCCATGCGGCGCGACTGGTCGAGGATGATCTGCGCGTTGCGGGGCGCGTTCTCGAAGCGCTCGCGCTCGGCGTCGCGGATGAGCATCTGCGCGCGCGCCGTGATCGCGACGAGCTGGTTGTTGAGCTCGTGACCGATGCCGGCCGCGAGCTCGCCCTTGGCGGCGAAGCGGGCGTTGCGCAGGTTCCGCTCCTCGGCCTTCTTGAGGTCGAAGTAGCGCCGGTCCGACTGGAAGAGCATGAACAGGGGCGCGTAGAAGAGCAGCACGCCGGGGTAGCCCACCGCCGTGAAGGAGATGACCATGAGCGGCACCAGCATGAGCGACGCCGCGTCGACCTCGAGCCGCGCGAGGTAGAGCCAGTCCTCGCGCAGCACCTTCCACCAGCCGCGGTCCGACGACCACGCCACCGCGAGGGCCACCATCGAGCGGTTGAGCGCGAAGTAGACGAGCAGCAGCGCGACGAACGGCAGCACGAGCCCCGACGAGGCACCGCGGTCGAGGATCGCCGAGCCGTGCACCAGCGGCAGTCCGACGCGCCCGCCCAGCCCGCTGAACGCGTGCCCGGCGAGCCACGACGTGAGCGCGATCTGCGCCGCGTTGAACGAGGCGCGGACCCACGGCTTGCGCTGCACGAACAGGTCGGCGATGAGGGTGCTGATGCCGGCGATCCACATCCCGGCGACGGGGCCCCACAGCGCAACGACGGACAGGCCCGCCACCGCGGCGTGGCTGAGCGTGGCGTCGCCCGTCATCGACGTGATCCACATGGTCTCGGAGACCAGGCAGATCACGATCCACGCGATCGCGTGCGGCCAGAGCTGGCCCAGCGCGGGCGGCAGGTGCGTGGCCAGCAGGGCCAGCGCCGCCAGCCCCGTCGCGGTCACGTACAGCCGCAGCCGCAGGCTCATGAGCTGCCCGGGCTCCCCGCGGGCACGACGCCGAGGCCGGGCCGGTCCGAGAGCGCGATCACGCCGCGCTCGCGCGGCGCGCCGTCGAACGGATCCGCGGCCAGCAGCCAGTGGCCGTCCAGGTCGAGGTAGTCCGCGAGCGGCGCGAGCGGCGCCGCCGCCGAGAGCCCGAGGCTGCTCACGAACATCGAGCCCAGCCGGACCATCATGCCGTGCGCGCGCGCGGCGTGGATCATGCGGCGCCTCGCGCGCCGGC
>JBAIWU010000433.1:0-1983 GCA_037917155.1 Candidatus Eiseniibacteriota bacterium | reverse complement strand
GGCCCCCGGCGAGGAGGTGGCCGACCGGCTGCGCGACCGCTACCGCGGGCTGCTGATGGGCCTCGCGCTCGGCGATGCGCTCGGGGCGCCCGTGCAGCACCGCCGGCCCGGCTCGTTCACGCCCGTGGGCGACCTCACCGGCGGCGGGCCCTACGACCTGCCGCGCGGGGCGTGGAGCGACGATGCGGCGGTGGCGCTGCTGCTCGCCGAGAGCCTCGCCGAGCGCGGCGGCTTCGAGCCGCGCGACTACGTGGAGCGCCTGGGCCGCTGGCAGCGGCACGGCTACGGCTCGGCGACCGGCCAGTGCCTCGGCATCACGGCCGCGACGGCCCGCGCGCTCGCGCAGGCGGCCTGGAGCGGCAACCCGATCGCCGGCTCGCACGACCCGGCACGTGCCGACCGCGAGCCGCTCGCCCGGGCCGCGGTGGCGGCGGCCGCGCAGCTCGACGATCCGGAGGGCGCGATCGGGCTCGCCGCCGAGGTGGCCCGCCCGACGCACCAGGCGCCAGCCGTCCTGGACGCCTGCCGGGTGGTCGCGGCGCTCGTGGTCGGGGCGCTACAGGGCCGGCCGCGGGACGAGCTGCTGGCCCCGGGGTTCAGCCCGGTGCCGGGCCTGTGGCAGCGGCGGCCGCTCAAGCGCGACGTCGCCCGCGTGCTGGCCGGCGGCTGGCGGGACGCGGGCGCGGCCGGGGAGGGCGGGGAGGCGGTTGCCGGGCTCGCGCTCGCCTTCGTCGCGCTGGCCGCGGGCCACGGCTACCGCGATACTGTGCTCGCCGCCGTCAATCAGGGACACGATGCCGACGCCAATGGCGCCCTCGCGGGCGGGCTCGCCGGCGCGCTGTCCGGGGTCGCGAACGTGCCGCCGCACTGGGTGGCGGCGCTCGCCGACGGGCCGCGCATCGCCGGCCTGGCGGACCGGCTGCTGACGGGAGCGCTCGGGCGCATCGCCGCGCTCTGACAGGGGAGGGACCGTGGCGCAACGCGCGCGGTCGCGCCGGACGGCGCGCCGCTACTGGTGGGTGAGGCTCAGCGACGAGGCGCTGCTCGACGTGCGCTTCTGCGACCTCGGCCTCGCGCTCGACCGCTCGCCGCTGGCGCGGCCCGTCGCGCGGCTCTACGAGGAGCTCGCGAGCCGCGGCATCGGCTTTCGCCCGCACTGCTGGCTCGGCGAGGAATGGTTCTCGCCCGACGGCGTGCCCGGCTTCGCGCTGCCGTTCTTCCTCGCCCACCCGCGCCTGCGCCGGCTCGAGCGGCGCATGCTCGGCGAGGTCGAGGGCGGCAACCGCAACTGGTTCATGCGCATCCTGCGCCACGAGGCCGGCCACGCGCTCGACAACGCCTACCGGCTGCGCCGCCGCCGGCAGTGGCGCGAGACCTTCGGCCCGGCCTCGCTGCCGTACCCGGATAGCTACCGGCCGCGCCCGGGGAGCCGGCGCTACGTGCAGCACCTCGGCAGCTGGTACGCGCAGAGCCACCCGACCGAGGACTTCGCCGAGACCTTCGCGGTCTGGCTCAAGCCCGGCTCGCGCTGGCGCAGCCAGTACCGGGACTGGCCGGCGCTCGCCAAGCTCGAGTACGTGGACGCGCTGATGGCCGAGATCGGCGCCGCCGCGCCGCCGGTGCGCACCCGCGCCCACGTCGATTCGCTGGCGCACGACACGCGCACGCTGCGCCAGCACTACACCGCGGTGCTCGAGCGCTACGCGGCGCCGACGCGCCGCGAGGAGGACGACCTGCTGGAGCGCGTGTTCGGCTACGAGCCGGGCCCGGCGCGGCTCAGGGCCGCGACGTTCCTGCGGCGACTGCGACCGCGGCTGCACGACTCGCTGGTGGCGCGCGTCGGCTGCAGCGAGTACCTGGTGCACCAGGTGATGCGCGCCGCGATCCGCCGCTGCACCGAGCTCGGCCTGTACGTCGGCGGCGACCGCCGCCGTGCCGCGCGCCCCGCCGAGTGGGCGCTGACGCGCCGCGCGCGCGCGGTCG
>JBAIWU010000432.1:0-6759 GCA_037917155.1 Candidatus Eiseniibacteriota bacterium | reverse complement strand
GGGCTCGGCGGGCCGCGCCGGGGGCTGGGTCGCGGCGGGCGGGCCGCCGGTGGCCCTGCCCGCGGAGGCGGAGCGCGACGCGGTGGCGCGTCGCGGCGGGGGGGCGCCGCGCGTGGACGGCGCGGGGGTGGCGACACTCGGCCCGGTGCGGCACGCGCCGGCGCTGCTGCGGGCGCGGATGGCGGCGGGCGAGCCCTACCCGGTCGAGGTCCTGCTCGTGCACGGCGTGAACCCCGCGCACGCGTGGCCCGAGCCGGGCGCGTTCGCGCGCGCCATCGAGAAGGTGCCGCTCGTCGTCGCCACGGCCGGAGTGCCGGACGAGACGGCCGCGCTCGCCGACATCGTCCTGCCCGAGGCGAGCTTCCTCGAATCGTGGAACCTGCTCCCGGCGGCCGTACCGCTGCCGCTAGAGCGCGTCGCGCTGCAGCAGCCGGTCGTGCCTCCGCTCCACGAGAGCCGCGCCTTCGAGGACGTGTGGTTCGATCTCGCGCGCCGCGTCGGCGGGCCGGCCGCCGCCGCCGTGCCCGCGGGCCGCTACGCCGAGTGGCTGCCGCAGGCGGCAGCGGGTCTCCACCGCGCCGGCCGCGGTGCGATCGCGACCAGTGCGGCCGACGAGCGGGTGGCCAGCTACGTCGAGAGCCGCGGCTGGAAGCTGGCCGGCCTGCCCACGGCCGAGGCGTTCTGGACCGCGCTGCGCGACTCCGGCGGCTGGGTGGACGCGCCCGAGGTGGGGCGCTCGCCGCGCGAGCTGCTGCCGGACGGCGAGCCGCGCTTCCGCTTCGCCCCGGAGGGCTTCACGCGCGACGCGCGCCGCCTCGGCGCCGCCCCGGACACGCTGCTGCCGCCGCCCGCGCCCGCGGGATCGGGCGGGGCGCCGCTCGGGAGCGGGAGCTACCCGCTCGCGCTCCTGCTCTTCGACACGAACACGCTCTGGGACGGGCGCACGCCGCTCACGCCGGTGCTCATGGAGCTGACCGGGGCGCGCGAGGACATCGGCTGGGACAGCTGGCTCGAGGTCCATCCCAGGACCGCGGCGCGCCACGGCCTGCGCGACGGGGCCCGCGCCCGCGTCGAATCCGCGACGGCCGCGATCGTGACGCGCGTCCGCGTCACGCCATCGGTATCCCCGGACGCGGTGGCGCTGCCCCGCGGCCTGGGCCACACGCAGTTCGGCCGCTTCGCCCGCGGCGCGGGCGCGAACGCCGCGACGCTCGTCGACGCGGCCGCCGACCGGCGCACCGGCGGCTTCGTCCTCGCCGGGCGCGTGCGCGTCGCGCCGACCGGCGCGCGGGAGGCCTGACCGACATGGCGCGCTGGGGCATGGTGATCGACCTCGACCGGTGCACGGGCTGCGCGGCGTGCGTGGCGGCGTGCAAGGTGGAGAACAACGTGCAGGTCGTCTCCCCGGAGGAATCGGAGCGCGGGCGGCGCATGCACTGGATCCGCCTGCTCACCGAGGTCCGCGGCGACTATCCCGACACCGAGGTCCGCACGCAGCCCAACCTGTGCATGATGTGCGAGAACCCGCCGTGCACGAAGGTGTGCCCCGTGCACGCGACGTACGTCGGCGCGGACGGCCTCGTCGGGCAGATCTACCCCCGCTGCATCGGCTGCCGCTACTGCATGGCCGCCTGCCCGTACACGGTCAAGTCGTTCAACTGGTACCACCACGAGCCGCCGCCGGAGCTGGTGCAGATCCAGAACCCCGACGTCTCGGTGCGCCCGAAGGGCGTGGTCGAGAAGTGCACGTTCTGCTACCACCGGCTCCAGCTCGCCCGCGAGAAGGCGCGTGCCGAGCGCCGCCCGCTCCGCGAGGCGGACTACCAACCCGCGTGCGTCAACGCCTGCCCGGCCGACGCCATGATGTTCGGCGACCTCGACGACGAGCTCGGCCGGGTGGGGCAGCTCAGCCGGAGCACCCGCGCGGTGCGCATGCAGGAGCACCTCGGCACCGAGCCCAAGGTCTACTTCCTGGAGCGTCGCGATGCACAACTTTGAGCCCGACGGCCGCCGCGACGAGGCGCTCTTCCGTCCGATCGAGCAGACGACGCGGAAGTTCTGGATGACCGTGGGGATCCTGGTCGCCATCATCCTGTTCGCGGTCGCGATGTTCGTGCGGCAGCTCGTCTTCGGCCTCGGCGAGACCGGCATGATGCAGCCGGTCACCTGGGGCTTCTACATCATCAACTTCGTGTTCTTCATCGGCATCAGCCATGCGGGGACGCTGATCTCGGCGATCCTTCGCATCACCCAGGCGGAGTGGCGCCGGCCCATCACGCGCATGGCGGAGGTGATCACCGCGATCGTGCTGGCCATCGGCGGGCTGCACCCGATCATCGACCTCGGGCGCCCCGACCGGCTGATGAACGTGTTCCTGTTCGGCCGCCTGCAGTCCCCGCTGCTCTGGGACGTGACCAGCATCAGCGCGTACTTCGCGGCGAGCACGGTGTACCTGTTCCTGCCGCTCATCCCCGACGTGGCCTTGCTGCGGGACCGGAAGAAGAAGCACCACTGGCTCTACGACTTCCTCTCGTGGGGCTGGCAGGGCACCCCGGAGCAGTGGAAGGTGCTGCACCGCGCGATCAACATCATGATGATCGTCGTGGTGCCGATCGCCGTGTCGGTGCACACCGTCATCTCCTACATCTTCGCGATGACGCTGCAGAGCGGCTGGCACAGCACGATCTTCGGGCCGTACTTCGTGGTCGGAGCGATCTTCTCGGGCATCGCGGCGCTGTTCATCGCCATGATCGCGTTCCGCCGCGCGTTCCACCTCGAGGCCTACCTCAAGCCGATCCACTTCCAGCAGCTCGGCAAGCTGCTGCTCGCGATGAGCGTGATCTGGACCTACTTCACGTTCTGCGAGTACCTCACCGGGTATTACGGCGGCGAGCCGGCCGAGATGAGGACGCTGCTGTACAAGCTCACCGGGCGCTATGCGTGGCTGTTCTGGACCATGCTCACCTGCAACTTCGTCGTGCCGGTGACGCTGCTCAGCAGCCGGAAGCTGCGCACGATCGGGGGCATCCTGGCGTCCTCGATCACGATTCTGATCGGCATGTGGCTCGAGCGGCTGATCATCGTCGTGCCCAGCCTCGAGAACCCACGCATGCCGTTCCCGCACCACATCTACGTGCCGACGCTGACCGAGATCAGCCTGTTCGCCGGCGCGCTCGCGGTGTTCGCGCTCGGCTTCACGCTGTTCGCGAAGTTCTTCCCCATCGTCTCCGTGTGGGAGACCCAGGAGGGACGGCAGCTCGGCCTCGCCGAGACCGCCGAACGCGTCACGGGCTACCTGCCGGACGACACGGTGTCCCATGCGTGACCCCCGCGGGCCCTGGTACGAGCGCGGCATCCGCACGCTGCAGGTGCTCTCGATCGTGCTGATGTGGTCGTTCCTCGCGGGGATCGTGAGCTGGGTGATCAACATGGTCCGCGTCTCGCACGCGCTGGGCGACGCGCTCACGGCGGCGGTCGGGATCAGCCTGGTCGCCATCCCCGTCTACACGCTGGTGGCGAGCATCCTCACCTACGTGTACTTCGGCATCCAGCGCGGCCGGCGGGGGGCGGGCCGGTGAACGGCGCCCGCCCGCAGCTCGCCGGGCCGCGCGGGGTCGCGGCGCTGATCGCGGTGGCCCTGCTGGGCGCCTGCATGCTGCCGGCGGCCGGGGCGTGGGCGCGCTTCCCCGATCCCGGCGTCGGGCAGGCCCTCCTCCAGGGCAAGGGCTGCGCGAACTGCCACGGGCTCCTCGGCCCCAGCACCCGGCAGGGCCCCGACCTCATGCGCGTCGCGCGCGGCCGCGGTGCCGCGGACCTGCTCGCCGACATGTGGAACCACATCCCGCAGATGTCGTCGGCATTGCTCGCGGGCGAGCAGCTTCCGCAGCTCACGGCGGAGGAGCTGCGCGCCCTGGTCGGCTACCTGAGCCTGGTCAACTACCTGGGCGACGTGGGCGATCCGCGCCGCGGCGAGGCGCTGCTCGCCGACCACTCGTGCCTGGGCTGCCACGACCTGGATCGCCGCGGGCGCATCGGGCCGGCGCTGGTGGCCGACGGCCGCACGGCGTCGCCGGTCGGGTTCGTGACCGACGTGTGGAACCACTACCCGGCGATGAGCCGCCAGCTGGACAATCGCGGAATCGACTGGTTCCACTGGGACGCCGGCATCGTCAACGACGTCTCGGGGTATCTGCGCTCGCTCGCCCCGGCTGGCGCTCCGCCCGCGCTGCCCGATCCCGGCGACCCCGCTGCGGGCGAGGCGCTGTTCGCCCGGCTGGGCTGCGCGAGCTGCCACTCCCGCGCGCGCGCCGAGGAATGGACCGCGTTCCTTCGCCGCGCCAACCGGCGCAGCGCGGCCGAGAACGGCGCGGTGCTCCTCTCGCACCTGCCGCGGCTCGCGGCGTCGCCGGGCCGTGGCACGATGCCGCTGCGGCCGCTTCGCGAGCGGGACATGGCCGACCTGCTGGCCTACCTCGGGTTCGCGGGAGCCGAGCTGCCGGGCGGCGATGCGGGCCGCGGCCGGATCGTGTTCACGACGAAGGGCTGTGCAGGGTGCCACGCGATGCCGGGAGCCACGCCCGGGATCGGGCCCGACCTGGCGAAGATGCCGGTGATTCCGGACCCCTACGCCGCGGCCGCCCTGATGTTTCAGCACGCGCGGGACATGCGGATCGCGACGGAGCTCAGGCACGTTCCGTGGCCGCAGATGGAGCCCGGCGAACTCCAGGACCTCTATGCCTTCCTCTGCCTCGAGCGCCGGCGCTAGCCGGCTCCCGGTTCCGGCGACGGCTGCGCGGCGCGCGGCGCGGCTCGCCGGGGCCGCCGCCTTCGCACTGCTCGCGTCCGGCTGCGGCTCCGGCACGCCGCGGCCCGTGGGCGGCGCGCCGCTGCTGCCCGAGCGCCTCGTCGTGCCGGCGCTCGCGGTGAACGACCGCTGCACGTCGTGTCACCGCGAGCTGCTCGATGCGAGCCTCAAGCTGGCCCCCCAGCCGCACACGACCCACCCGGGGGGACTGCTCGCCTGGCACCCGCCCGAGCGCTTCGGGTGCACGCCGTGCCACGGCGGCGACGGCCCGGCCACATCCGAGGCCCGCGCGCACGCGGCCGCCCCGGGCGGCGTCCCGTTCCGCAGCGGCGCGGCCACGGAGGCCGCGTGCGTAGCCTGCCATCCGGGCGAGGCCGCCCTCGCGGGCGCGCCGCACCTGAGCCGCGGCCGCGAGATCCTGCGCCACGCCCAGTGCGACGGCTGCCACCAGATCGGCGAGTCGATGCGCGCGGACCGTCGGGGCCCGGACCTCGCGGGCATCGCCGACCGCACCAACCCGCGCTGGCTCTTCCGCTGGATCAAGAGCCCGCGCGACTACGCCTCCAACGCGCGCATGCCCCGCTACGCGCTCGCGGACCGCGACGTGGACGCGCTGGTCGGCTACCTCATGACGTTCCGGGGCGGCGCGCGCTTCGACACGACCGGCTTCCCGCGCGGCGACGCGAACAACGGCGGCAGCCTCGTGCGGCTGTCCTTCTGTATCAGCTGCCACGCGATCAACGACAAGGGCGGGACTGCCGCGATCGACCTCGGCCGCGTGGGCAACAAGCTCACCCGGGCACGGCTGCTGGCCGTGGTGGCCGCGACGCACGAGACCGATCCGCGCACGCCGATGCCGCAGTACCACTTCGATCGCTCGCAGGCGGCCGACGTGGTCGCCTACCTCTCGGAGCAGCTCGTCGACGCCTCGTTCGCGAGCGACGACGCCGATTCGGCGCTCATGCGGCTCGGCCGGTTCTGGCCGTCGGACGCCCGGCGCGTCGACGTCGGCCGGCGGCTGTTCAAGGAGCTGCGCTGCGGCAACTGCCACGCGTTCCCCGGGGGCGAGGACTGGGTACGGGTGGGTCCGAACCTGTCGCGCCTGGCGGAGAAGCGGCCGTCCGACCTCCCGTGGGGCCGCACGAGGTTCCCGCACACGCTCGACGACTACGTGTGGCACAAGATCGCGACACCGCACGTGTACGAGACCGTGCCGCACCAGCTCAAGATGCCGAGCTACGACCTGGCGCCGGACGAGGCGCTGGATGCGGCGATCGCCCTGGAGGGCATGGCCAGCCCGCCGGTGTTCCCCGAGCGCTACGTGCTGCGCGACCACGCGAACGACACGCTTGCGGTGGAGGGCGAGTTCGGCGAGCTCGTGCGCCGCTACCGCTGCCTCTCGTGCCATTCCGTCAAGGGCGTGGGGCACGACCTCACGTACGACCTCGGCGTCGAGGGCAGCCGGGTGCGCCGCGACTGGCTCGCGAAGTACCTGAAGGAGCCGTGGACGCTGCGGCCCATCCTGACGCTGCGCATGCCCATCTTCCACCTCAGCGACCACGAGGCGCAGGTCCTGGCCGAGGGCATCGCGACCGGCTTCCGGGACTCCGCGATCGACGCCGAGGGCGCCTTCACGGCGACGCCTCGCGAGGTGGCGGTCGGTCGCGCGCTGTTCGAGCGGGGGGGCTGCCTGAGCTGCCACCAGGTGGGGCCGAGCGGCGGCTACGTGGGACCGAGCTTCACCGCCGGCAGCCCCGTGGGGCGGAAGCTGCAGCCCGGCTGGATCGTCACCTGGCTGAGGGACTCGCACGCGCTCAAGCCCGACGTGCTCGAGCCGCGCTACGGCTTCACGCGCGACGAAGCCCGCGCGCTGGCCGCGTACCTCGCCACGCTCTCGGCGCCCTCGCCGGGGGGGAGGACGCCGTGACCGCGCGGGTTCGACTCCTCCTAGCGGC
>JBAIWU010000431.1:0-1604 GCA_037917155.1 Candidatus Eiseniibacteriota bacterium | reverse complement strand
GGCCGCGTTGTCGTGCGGCGCTCCGCCGGCCAGCTCCCGCGGCTTCCCCGCCGCCAGCTTCCAGCGTCCCGGGTCCAGCGTCCAGGTGCGCACCGAGCCGCCGCTGATCTCCCACACGTCGGTCGGGCCCACGGGGTCGATCTCGTCCATCCCGGCGCGCGCGTACACCACGAAGCCGCGCTCGCACCCGAGCCGCAGCAGCGCCTGGGCCAGCAGCGGGCCGCGCGCCGCCTCGGCGACGCCGACCACCTGGAACCGCACCGAGGCCGGGTTGGCCAGCGGGCCGAGCACGTTCATCAGGGTGTGGATCGCGAGCTCGCGGCGCACCGGGCCGACGTAGCGCATGGCCGGGTGGAAGGTGGGCGCGAACATGAACGTCAGGCCGCTCGCCTCGAGCAGCCGCGCCGCGGCGGGCGCGTCGGCCGGCAGGGCGACGCCTAACGCCTCGAGCACGTCGGCGCTGCCCGACCGGGTGGTGAACGAGCGGTTGCCGTGCTTGGCGACCCGGGCGCCGGCCCCCGCCGCGACGAACGCCGCCGCAGTCGAGATGTTGAACGTCGGCACGCCGCCGCCGCCGGTGCCGCAGGTGTCCACCAGCCGGTCGCCGGCGGTGTCGAGCCGGACCATCGCGCCGCGCAGCGCGCGCACCGCGCCGGCGATCTCGTCCGGCGTCTCGCCCTTGAGCCTGAGCCCCATCAACAGCGCCGCCATCTGCGCGCCGGACGCCTGGCCGGCCATGATCTGCGCGAACGCCTCTTCGGCGAGCGCGGCATCAAGATCACGGCGCTCGGCTATCGCGTGAATGGCGCGGGCGATGGGTTCTTGGTCAGCCAATGGGGGCCCGGCGCTGGGGGTGTGGGGATGCTCGACAGGCTGTCCAGAGTTTAGGCAGTGAAAGTGTCTCTTGTCAAGCATTGGCAAGCACTTGCGTCGCTTGAAAAGGGTCCGTTTCGGGACTACTTTTCGGCCTCAATGGCGGCGCAGCCGACCCTCCTCGTTCTCCACTACGACGGTGGAGCGTTCGCGGGGTGGCAACGGCAGCCCAACGCCCGAACCGTCCAGGCCGACGTCGAAGCCGCGCTCGAGCGGCTGGTCGGAACTCACCTGACGGTCGCCGGCTCGGGGCGCACCGACGCGGGGGTCCACGCGGTGGGCCAGGCGGCGGCGGCGACGGTGCCGGAGCGGTGGGAGCCGGGCGAGCTGGTGCGGGCGCTCAACGCGCTGCTGCCTTCCGACGTGTGGGTCGCCTCGGCGAGCCGGATGGTCGCGGGATTCGACGCGCGCCGCCACGCGACCGAGCGCACCTACTGCTATCGCATCGGCACCGACGCGGGCGCGCGCTCGCCGTTCCGGCGGCGCTGGGAGTGGCCGCTCGAGGGCCGCGCCCCGCTCGAGGAGGCCCTGCTCCACGCCGGTGCGGCGCTGGTGCGCGGCGAGCACGGCTTCCGGGCGCTGTCGGCGGCGGGCGAGGAGAAGGCGCACTGGCGCTGCACCGTGCTCGAGGCCCAGTGGCAGCGCCGGGTGGACGCGCCGGGCGTGGAACTGTGGATCACCGCCGACCGGTTCCTGCACCACATGGTGCGCTTCCTGGTCGGCACGATGGT
>JBAIWU010000430.1:0-2667 GCA_037917155.1 Candidatus Eiseniibacteriota bacterium | reverse complement strand
GCCGCCGAGCAGGCGCCGCAGCCGATGCAGCGCGTCGTGTCGAGCAACAGCGCGTGGCTCATCGTCCACCCTTCCCTTCCGCGTGGCAGCGGACGCACTTCGCCTCGTCCTCGACCGAGAAGCTGCGCTTGCCGTCGTGGCACATGCCGCAGGCGCCGGGCTCGTGCATCGCGCCGTCCGGCAGCGGCGCGGTGCCCTTCATGGCGAACGGCTTCGGATGGCACGTGCGGCACGTCGTCGAGGCGGTCACGTGCGTGGCGTGGCGGAACGTCACCGGCCCGGGCGAGCCGCCGCCGCGGGCGAACACGAAGGGCTTCGGGCCCTGGAACGCCGGCGCGGACCGGCCGCCGGCGCTGTCCGCGGCGGCTGCGGTGGCCGCCCGCCTGCCAGCGTGGCAGGACCGGCATGACTCCGTGGCGCGGACGTCAAACGCGTGCTTGCCGTCGTGGCAGGCGCCGCAGGATCCCCCCCGGTTCATCTCACGGTGGCTGGCGCGCCGCGTGGGGTTCAGGAGGTGGAAGAGCTTCGGGTGACAACCGGTACAGCGCTGGCTCTCGTACTCGACGTGCGTCGCGTGGCTGAACGTGACCGCGCTGTCGGCGCGGACCACGCGGTCGTAGACGATGTCGGGCGGGAGCTTGAGCTCGATGGGAGCCGCCGCGGGGGTCCGCACGGTGTTCGGCGCGGCGGCGGCGTACAGCGGCAGGGACAGCAGGATCGCGAGGGCGACACGCGCCCGGCGATGCGCGTCTCGGGTTCGTCCGGAATGCGGTCTGGGCATCGGCTGGCCTTTCTTCCCAACGGCACGCCGATACGGAATTCCAGCAATGGTCATTCCACGTTGCGCGCTCCGAACGGGCAACGCGGCCCCCCGCAGACAGGCCCCGATCATCCGTGCAAATCGTCATCGGCGCGTCACGCGCGCGGCGGCGCGCGGGCCCCCGCCCCGCGCCAACGAAATGCCGGCGCGCGAGCGCCCGCGGCCACGAAACGCCGCCTACCGATCCGTCCGGTGAACGTCTAGGCTGTCACGATTCCGTTCCGTGTCCGCACCACCCTCGGCGTCGGAGGTCGCATGAGCACGCAGTCCCTGGCGGCAGGCGAGGCGGCGGAGCGCCCCGGCCTGCTGGCGCAGCTTGCCCGGCTGTCCCGGGCGTTCTGGATGCTCAACGTGATGGAGATGCTGGAGCGCCTCGCCTACTACGGCGTGCGCGTCGTGATCCCCATCTACATCGCCCAGGCCGACGAGATCCATGGCCTGCACTTCACGCAGATCCAGAAGGGCCAGATCTTCATGCTGTGGGCGCTCGTGCAGACGGGCGTGCCCATCTTCTCGGGCGGCTTCGCCGACCGCTACGGCTACAAGAAGACCATCGCGTTCTCGATCGCGATCAAGATGGCCGGCTACCTGCTCATGGCCACGCAGCGCGGTTTCTGGCCGTTCACGATCGGCTGCCTCGTGCTGGCATTCGGCACCGCGATCTTCAAGCCGGGCGTCTGGGGCTCGCTGCAGCGCACGATGAACGCCGAGAACTCCTCCGTGGGCTGGGGCATGTTCTACATGCTCGTCAACGTCGGCGCGTTCCTGGGACCGCCGCTCGCCCATTACCTGTACGGCTTCTCGTGGCCGACGGTGTTCTACGGCTGCACGGTCATCGTCTCGCTCAACTTCATCATGCTGTTCACGTACCCGCCGGTGGACGCCGGGCAGGAGCGCAAGGAAGGCCTGTGGCAGACGGCGTGGACCACGTTCTCGAACCTGTTCGAGCCGCGCCTGATCGTGTTCATCCTCATCATGTCGGGCTTCTGGCTCATGTTCATGCAGCTGTTCGACATGCTCCCCAACTTCATCGTCGACTGGGTCGACTCCGCGGCGATCGTCCGGGCGCTCCACCTGCCTGCGTTCTTCACGACCGTGACCCCCCGCGGAACGATGATCGCCCAGGAGTGGATGATCAACCTCGACGCGTTCCTCATCATCCTGTTCGTGGTGTTCATCTCGCACCTCGTCGCCGGCATGCGGCGCGTGCACTCGATCTTCTTCGGCATCGTCGTCGCGTCCGCGGGGCTCGTGCTGGCCGGCTTCACGATGTCGGGTGCGCTGTGCCTGCTGGGCATCGTCGTCTTCGCCGTGGGCGAGATGCTCTCGGCGCCCAAGATGAACGACTACCTCGGCATCATCGCGCCCGAGGGCAAGAAGGGCCTGTACATGGGCTACGCGAACATGCCCACCGCGATCGGCTGGGCCTACGGCGCGTGGAAGGGCGGCGTCATCTACGACCAGATGGGCGACCGGGCGAACCTCGCGCTGCGCTACCTCGCGACGCACCACCTGCCCGCGCCGGGCGTGACGCGCGAGACGGCGCTGGTCGCGCTGCAGCAGGCGACGCACAGCGACGCGGCCGCGGCCACGCGGCTGCTCTGGGACACGTACCATCCGTACCGGCTCTGGTACCCGTTCGCCGCGGTCGGCATCGCCTCGGCGATCGGCATCTTCTTCTACGCGCTCTGGGCGCGGCGCTACGAGCCCGAGGGCGTCTGAGTGCGGATTGCATCGCCTTCCCGTCGCGGCGAGCGGGTGAGCCGCGCCGTCCCCGGGCGCCGCTTGTCGCCGGGACGCGCGAGCGGCTACGATTGAGCGAACCCCGCACGAACGGGGGCCGGTCC
>JBAIWU010000429.1:0-2900 GCA_037917155.1 Candidatus Eiseniibacteriota bacterium | reverse complement strand
CATGGGCCGGCGCGACCTCCACCTGCCGATCGAGCGTGACCACGGCACGGCGCTCTTCCTCCAGATCGCCCGCCGGATCGCGGACCACGTGCGCCATGGCCGTCTGCGCGCCGGAGCGCCGCTTCCGGGAACGCGCGATCTCGCCCGTACGCTGGGCGTCCACCGCAACACGGTGATCGCGGCCTACCGCGAGCTGGCGGCGGAGGGCTGGATCACGACTCACGCCGCGCGGGGCACGTTCGTCTCGAGCGAGCTGCCCGATCCCGCGCCGCGCCCCTTCGCGCCGCGGACGCGCTCCAGCCCGCCGGCGCTCGCGCGCGCCGCGTACCCGCTGCGGCCCGGACCGGCGCCCTGGCTCCCCCTCGGCGCGGTCGAGGGGCTGGCGCTCTCCGGAGGCAAGCCCGATCTCGCGCTGGTCCCGGCACGCGCGCTGGCACGCGCCTACCGGCGCACGCTCCAGCGCCGGGGCCGGGTGGTACTCGGCTACGCCGATCCGCGCGGGCACGAGCGCCTGCGGACCGCGATCGCGGACATGCTGGTGGGCCTGCGGGCCGTGCCGGCGACGCCCGACCACGTGGTGGTGACGCGGGGCGGACAGATGGCGCTGGCGCTGGTGGCCCGCGCGGTTCTCGCCCCCGGGGACGTCGTGGCGGTGGAGTCCCTCGGCTACCCGCCCGCCTGGCAGGCGATGCGGGACGCGGGAGCGACGCTCGTGCCCATCGAGGTGGACCGCGACGGGCTGGTGGTGGACGCGATCGCGCGGCTGGTTCGCCGCCGGCGGCTGCGCGCCGTCTACTGCACGCCTCACCACCAGTGCCCGACCACCGTCTCGCTCTCGCCGGGCCGCCGCATGGCATTGATCGAGCTGGCACGCCGCCACCGGTTCGCGATCATCGAGGACGACTACGACCACGAGTTCCACTACGACGGCCGGCCGCTGCTGCCGCTCGCCAGCGCCGATCCGGACGGCCAGGTCATCTATGTCGGGACGCTGTCCAAGGTGTTCGCGCCGGGGCTGAGGATCGGCTACGTGGCCGCGCCCCTCGACGTGGCCGAGCGCGTCGCCGTGTGCCGTTCCTACCTCGACCTGTGCGGGGATCCCGCGCTGGAAGTCGCGCTGGCCGAGCTGTTCGAGGAGGGCGAGGTGCAGCGCCACATGCGCCGCGCCCGGCGCGTCTATCGCTCGCGCCGCGACGCGCTGGCGCGGGCGCTCCGGCTGCGCCTTTCCGGCACGCTCCGCTTCCGGGTCCCGAGCGGCGGCATGTCGCTGTGGTGCACGGGCACGAAACGCCTGGACGTCGAGCGCTGGGCGGCGCGGTGCGCGCGCGCCGGAGTGCGATTCCACACCGCGCGCTGGTTCGCCTTCGACGGCAGGCCCCGCCCGGCCCTGAGGCTCGGCTTCGCGCCGCTCGCCGAGCCCGACATGGAGCGCGCCGTGGAGATCATGGCGGCCCAGTTGGGAAAGCCGCCAGCCGCCCCTCCCGCCTGACCGTCCCTGGTCGTTTGCCAACCGGGTGAGCACGAGCCGGGTGGCGAACCGCCCGGGGGACGTCCTGCCCCCGGGCGGTCCTTCGCGCGGGATCGAGGGCTCTCGGGCCCCCGCCGCGCGTCTCGACGGTTCGCGGCCCTGACGCCGCGAACGCGCCGAGCCCGTTCTCGCGGCCGCGCGTACTAGTGCATCAGCACGACGCGCCGCACCTGTGCCTCCTCTCCCGCGGGGCTCGTGCACACCAGCCTCACGTAGTAGACGCTGGCCGGCGCCGGCTCGTTGCCGGCCGTGCGGCCGTCCCACGCCTGATCGTGGGGGCCGGCGTCCAGCTCGGCGCGCAGCAGAGGACGCACCAGCCGGCCGGACGGATCGAAGACGTCCAGCTTCACGGCTGCCCGCGCCGGCAGCGCGAAGTGCAGCGAGACCGACTGGTGCATGGGGTTGGGCTTGGGCGGCTCGAAGCGCAGGCGAGCCGGCACGTTCGGACCCGGCGCGGGCGCCGACGTCACCGCGTACGGCGCGCAGGCCAGGCAGCTCTGCCGCTCGGCGTTGTACCCGTACATCGGCCACCAGCTGCGCGCCATGCCCGGGTCGCGATAGATCGCCGAGCCCAGGTCCACGATCTGCATCTGCGCCGGGCTCGAGGTCAGCATCACCACCTCGAGCCGCCCGTCGGCGTCGATGTCGCCGCTGGCCGGGGACACCAGCGCCGGGGCGCCGAGGTCCTTCGGCCAGCCCTCCATCAGGTTCCCAAAGTTGGTCCAGCCCCAGGCGTGCTGGTCGCCGGAGGCGGTCATCACCGTGTAGGCGCGCGTGACCGGCATCATGTCCACCACGTCCATGATCGGCGCGGCGGGAAGGCCCCCCACCTCCGTCGAACGCGGCCAGGTGCTGACCGCGAGGCCGTCGTGATCGAGCAGGTGCACGTGCGGCCGGTCGGGGTAGGTCGAACTGAATGCGATCTCGGGCTCGAGGCTGGACCAGATGTTGGCCAGCGCCGAGCTGGTGAGCGCGTTCGGGGTCGCGTCGTGCCACGGGAAGCCGGGCTGGTCGGTGCCGTCGTGGCGGTACACGTAGATGTCGCCTTGCGCGGTGGACGCGATGATCTCCAGGTAGCCGTCCATCTCGAGATCCGCCAGCGAGGGCGAGCCCGCGAAGGTCTTGCCATCGGCGAGCAGGTTGCGATAGTGCTCCACCGCGCCGTTCGGACTCTGGATGTTCATATAGGCGCCGAACAGCGTCACGACCTCGTTGGTGCCGTCGTCGTCCACGTCGCCGATCGCCGCGGGCGCCGGGATGACGGCCGACTTGTAGGACGGCCAGCCGGAGGCCGTCGAGCCGTTGAACATGAGCACGTACTCGTGCGTGCCGCTCGCCACCACCACCTGCAGCGGCGAGTCGGGCAGCAGCG
>JBAIWU010000428.1:0-8444 GCA_037917155.1 Candidatus Eiseniibacteriota bacterium | reverse complement strand
TACGGTTCCGGCTTGGCGACGTCCTTCGGTGGCTGGCTCAGCGGAAGGAGAGCTGATGCCGAAGTTGCCGAGAGGGATGTTTCTGAGAAAGGGGCGCGGGTACTACACGCGCCGCTGGGTGGACGGGAAGGACCGCTGGATCGCGTTGGGCAAGGACTTCGACGAAGCGTGTCGCAAGCTTCGCGATGCCGAACGGCGCGAGGTGCCGGTGGTCCGACTCACCGTGAAGGAGGCGGCCGCGAAGTGGCTGGAGACGTACGTGGCCACGAATCGAGCCGTCAAGCAACGCGGGATGGCCGCTCAGCGGGTGCGCGACTACCTGGAGCCCAACATGGGTTACAGGCTGCTTTCGCGGGTCGAGAAGGAAGACCTGCGGGCGATGCGCTTGTGGCTGGAGAGGCAGGGCAAGAAGCCGCTGACAGTTCGTCACATCCTGGCGGACGCGAAGTGCTTCTTCCGCTGGTGCGAGGACGCGGGCTGGTTGGACCGGGCACCGATTCCGCACCGGCTGCTTCCCAAGTCGCAGGAGCGCCCGCCGGATCGCCTGAGCGATGCCGAGGTGGAAGCGATCCTGGGCGTGCCGGAGCCGTACGCGTTCATCGTGCGGCTGGCGCTCGGGAGCGGCCTCCGCTGGGGCGAGTTGTCCCGGGTGAGCAGCAGCGACCTTGAGGTGGCGCGCGGCGAGAGCGGCGACGTGCAAGGCGTTCTCGTGGTGCATCACACCAAGTCGTGGAAGGTGCGGCGGGTGCCGTTGCAGCGTGCGTTGTTCGAGGAGCTGCGGATGCGGATCGGGCGCTTCCTCCCGATCATCAACCCGTGGGGCTTCGCCCGCATGGTGCGGCGGTTCTCGGGCGTCGAGAGGTTCCACGCTCACCAGCTGCGGCACACGTTCGCGTGCCGGTGGCTGGAGCGAGGAGGGAGCCTGGCGGCGCTGCAACAGATGCTCGGCCATTCGTCGATCGTGACGACGCAGCGGTACGCGAAGATCAGCGACGACATGGTGCGGCGGGAGGTCGAGCGGTTGGAGATGGTGGCGGTGTAGTTCCCGAAGCAGGAGCGAGCATGTCCAGGGGCCCGGAAGAGCTAAAGAGAGCGCTCACCTGCCCGAAGTGTGGACGCGTAATAACGAGGACTTGGGGCTGGTTGGCTCTGAACGAGTCGATCGAGTGTGCCTGTGGCGAGGTCTTGAACCACGACGCTCGGCGTTGGAGGCAGCTACTCGAGGACTACAAGGCTGAGCTTGAGCCACCGTACTGGCCACCGGGGGAAGTCAGGGATCACAAGAGCGAGGCCGATTGAGCCGCAATCTGTAGCCAGTTCTGTAGCCAGCACCCCCTCCGCGGGGCTTGCGCAGGCGCGTAAGTTCGTGTAAAAGCACGCGCGGAGAGGTGCGAGAGCGGCTGAATCGGGCGGTCTCGAAAACCGTTATGCCCGTTAGGGCATCGAGGGTTCGAATCCCTCCCTCTCCGCCAGCGCGGGGCGCCGTCGGCGCCGCGCGCTCGCTCATTTGAAGGCGCGCCGGCCGGTCCGGCGTCGCCCCGCCAGCCGAAACGCCGCCCCGACCGCGGGCGGCGTTCCTCGTTTCGGCTCCGCGCCCTGCCTGGCGCGGCTACCGCTGGATCGCGTAGCTGACCTTCGCGAACACCTCGCGCCCGCCGGGGACGAGCTTGCCGTCGGGGTTGTTCAGCGTCCGGTCGTCGCCGTAGCCGGCGTAGACGACCGTCTGCCAGTTGAGCTTGTAGGCGACCAGCGCCGAGTCGTCGAACCGCGCGTCCTTCGCGGGCACGGGGCTGGTGAAGATCGCCGGGTCGTACAGCGCGGGATCGCGCGTGGTCTGCTGGTACTGGCCGACGAGGCGCACGAACGCGTGCGAGCTGAACGACCACGTGGTCCGCAGCCGCTCGATCTGCGCGAGGAACAGCCGGCCCGAGCCGAGCGCGGCGTCGTCCACGTGCAGCCAGCGCGTGCTCACGTTGGGCGCGACCTCGAGGTGGTTGCCCGCGTGCAGCACGACGCTGCCGCTCAGCGTGGTGCCGCTGCCCTTGCGCGCGTTGGCGAAGTCGATCTCGTCGCCCACGTACGCCTGGAGCTGGAGGTTGTCGACCATCCGCGAGGGGCTCGCCTGCACGTCGAGGTAGGGGCGGAAGCGCACGAAGCGCCGGCCGTCGAGCACGAACTCGTCGCGGTTGAGCTCGACGCGCGTGAAGCTGTTCCAGCGGCCATCCGCGCCGGCGCCGACGGAGATGCGGTCGTTGAGGTCGGCCCGGTCCCACCTCGTCCCGTCGTACCACTCGATCGTGAACAGCCGCAGCCGCGAGAAGAACGCCTTCGTCGAGCGCAGAGTGTAACCGGACTCGAAGTAGATCTCGCGGTAGCCCACCTGCGGGATGAAGCCCTCGTCGGCGCGGAACTCGCGCCCGAGGTCCTGGCCCTGCAGGAACACGTCGGTCGTCTTCGAGTTGTGCGACCAGCGCGCGAGCAGCGCGCGGTCCTGCAGCGTGCGGCCGTCCCACTCGGTCGCGAGGTCGGGGCGGTTCGGCGTCCGATCGTCGCTCCACAGCGCCTGCGCCGTGAACACGTCCTCGGGGCGCGGCTGCCAGCGCGCGTCGGGGCCGAAGACCATGTTGTGCGCGCCGCCCTCGCTGTTGCGCGCGGTGGTCAGGAAGCTCACGGACGAGGGCCCGAGGTCGTGCCGGACGCGAACGATGCCGACGTCCGACGTGAAGTCCTGCGGCGCGAAGTCGGAGGTCATGGGGCCGGGCAGGATCACGAGGCCCTGGCCGCGGTCGTGCGCGACGAGCGCCGTGAACGACGTGTTGCCGTCCCGGCCGGTCACGCGGCCGCCGACGCTGGGCGAGGTGATGCTGCGCGTGTAGACCGCCTGCAGCGGCGTCGCGAACAGGTCGATCCCCTCGAGGAAGAAGCTGCGCTTCTCGGGATAGAAGAGCGCGAAGCGCTCGTTGGCGGCGATCTGCGCGACGTCGGACTCCACCTGCGAGAAGTCGGGGTGGATCGTCGCATCCACGGCGAGGCTCGCGAGCGGGCTCCACTTCACGTCGGCGCCGGCCTCGGACTTCACCTCGCCCGCCACGAGCGGCGAGCCGGGCCCGTTCGCGGGGAGCTGGTCGGTGCGCTGGGCGCTGGTGTACGGCGCGAGCACGATGTTGGACGACTGCGGCGGGTCGTCGAGGCCGAGCAGGCTGCTCTCGGTGCAGACGAAGCAGCTGCTGTTACGCGGGATCCGGTTCGTGAAGAACTGGTAGTGACGCTCGCGCGGGTAGTTCCGGTAGAGCATCACGCCCCACGTGGGCGAGGGCACGCGGGCGTAGCGCAGCGAGGTGAACGGGATCCGGATCTCGAGCGTCCAGCCGGTCGCGGTGATCCGGCCGGCCGAGTCCCAGTAGTAGTCGGGCGAGCTGTCCTCGCCCGAGGCGTCGTTGTTCACGGCGTCGTACTGGAGCCCGTTGGCGTTGGCGAGGAACTCGATCGCCGACTTGCCGTCGTTGTTCGAGTCGATCATCAGGCCGCCGTAGTCGGTCGTGCCCGAGAGCTGGTCGTGGTCGGCGATGGGGGCGCGGATCAGCTCGGGGTGCGGGTCGTCGAACTGGAACGCGGCGTACAGGTAGTGGTCGTCGTAGGCGAGCCAGCCGGTGTTCTTCACGGGCGGCTCGCCGTTGTCGCTGACCTTGGTCTCGTACCAGGTCGTGATCGGGGTGATGCCCTTCCAGCCGGCGTCGTCGAGCTTGCCGTCCACGGTGATGGGGCCGGTGGCGCGCTGGATGGTGATCGGCGGGCCCGGGTGCACGGGCGCCGCGGCCGCGGCGGGGCCGGCCGCCACGGCCAGCAGGGCCGCGGCGAGCACGGCCGCGGCGGCGAGTCGGGCCGGCACGGGATGGGCGTGTCGCGACATGAGGACCTCGTCGGTGGTGCGGATGGACGGCGTGGGGCGCGCGGCGCCACGGCGAGTGAGCGGCAGGGATCGATATGAGCACCCGGTCAAGCGCTTCGACCATCCTACGCGGACCGGCGTCGGCGCGTTTCGCCCAGCGCCCGGATTCCCGCCACGAGCGGGGCGCCGCCGGCGCGCGCGGCCCTTCCGCGCGAGGTCACGACGCGGCATACTGTTTCATCCCTCCCGCGGAACCCGCGCCCCCGGTGGCGCATCCAATCGGGACCGGGACCCGTAGAACGACCGGTGTTGTCGCGGCCTCCAGCCATCCGGAGGGTCGCGACGGGCGCGCGGAAACCCGCACCGCGCGCGGCGCCCGTGAAGACCCCGCGACCGATCCGTCCGTCCCTTTGCCTTCCAGGAGCCCCTCGATGCGCAGGCGCATGATCCAGATGCTCGCGGCGGTGCTGGTGTTCCTCGCCGCCGTCGGCTTCTACAAGTTCCAGCAGATCCAGGCCGCGATCGCGGCGGGCAAGTCGTGGTCCGCCCCGCCCGAGGCCGTCACGACGATCAAGGCCCAGTCGCAGCCGTGGGCGTCGACGATAGAGGCCGTGGGCAGCATCGCGCCGGCCCAGGGCGTGACGCTGAGCGCCGACCTGCCGGGCGTCGTGGACAAGATCGCGTTCGAGTCGGGCGCGCACGTCGAGGCCGGCGACCCGCTCGTCGTGCTCGACACGCGCCAGGAGCGCGCGCAGCTCGCCTCGGCCGAGGCGGCGCGCGACCTCGCGAAGGCGAACCTCGACCGCTCGCGGGCGCTGCTCGACCAGAAGCTCGTCGCGCAGGCCGAGTACGACGCGCTCGCGGCGCAGTACAAGCAGGCGGACGCGGCGGCGAACGAGATCCGCGCCACGATCGAGCGCAAGACGATCCGCGCGCCGTTCGCGGGGGTCGCGGGCATCCGCGAGGTCAACCTGGGCCAGTACGTCCACAGCGGCGACCCGATCGTGCCGCTGCAGGCGGTCGCCTCGGTGTACGTGAACTTCGCCGTGCCGCAGCAGCAGGTGACCGAGCTGCACCACGGCGCGGCGGTGAGCGTGACGATCTCGGGCGCCGACGGGCGGCGCTTCGCGGGCCGCGTGACGGCGATCAACCCGGTCGTCGACGACGCGACCCGCAACGTGCAGGTGCAGGCGACGCTGCCGAACCCGGGCGGCGCGCTGCGGCCGGGCATGTACGCGAACATCTCCGTGGACCTCGGCACGCGCGACGTGGTCGTGGCGCTGCCGACGTCGGCGATCAACTACGCGCCCTACGGCAGCTCGGTGTTCATCGTCGAGTCGATGAAGAGCCCCGACGGCCGGCCGTACGTGGGCGTGCGCCAGCAGTTCGTCAAGCTGGGCGCGACGCGCGGCGACCTCGTCGCGGTGACCGACGGCGTCAAGGCGGGGCAGGAGGTCGTCACCTCGGGCGTGTTCAAGCTGCGCTCGGGCGCGGCGGTGTCGGTCAACAACAAGGTGACGCCGTCGGCCAGCGCGTCGCCCCGGCCGGCGGACAGCTAGATGAAGTTCACCGACCTCTTCATCAAGCGGCCGGTCCTCGCGATCTGCATCAACCTCGTCATCCTCATCGCGGGGCTGCAGGCGATCCGCTCGCTCACCGTGCGGCAGTACCCGCGGACGGACATCGCGGTCGTGACCGTGTCCACGGTATACGTGGGCGCGAACGCCGACCTCGTGCGCGGCTTCATCACGTCGCCGCTCGAGCGCGTCATCGCCAGCGCCGACGGCATCGACTACATGGAGTCCTCGAGCGCGCAGAGCATCAGCACGATCACCGTGCACCTGAAGCTCAACTACGACACGAACGCCGCGCTGACGCAGATCCAGGCCAAGGTCGCGCAGGTGCGCAACGACCTGCCGCCCGAGGCGCAGGCGCCCGTCATCCAGGTGCAGACCGCGGACGCGCAGTTCGCCGGCATGTACCTGGGCTTCTCGTCGAAGGACCTCGACCAGAGCCAGATCACCGACTACCTCACGCGCGTCGTGCAGCCACGCCTGAGCGCGATCAGCGGCGTGCAGCGCGCCGACATCCTCGGCGGCCGCACGTTCGCGATGCGCATCTGGCTGCGCCCGGACCGGCTCGCGGCGCACGGGCTGTCGCCGACCGACGTGTGGATGGCGCTGTCGCAGAACAACTACCTGTCGGCGCTCGGCAGCACCAAGGGCACGATGACCTCGGTGAACCTGGTCGCGAACACCGACCTCAAGACGCCCGAGGACTTCCGCCACCTCGTCGTCAAGGAGTCCGGCCCCGACGTCGTGCGGCTGGGCGACGTCGCCGACGTCGTGCTGGGCGCCGAGGACTACGACAGCGAGGTGCGCTTCAACGGGCGCACCGCGACGTTCATGGGCATCTGGGTGCTGCCCACCGCGAACACGCTCGACGTCATCCGGCGCGTGCGCGCGGAGATGAAGGAGGTCCAGGCGCAGCTCCCGGTGGGCATGACCGCCGACATCCCGTACGACTCGACGCGCTACATCGAGCAGTCCATCGACGAGGTGCTCAAGACCCTCACCGAGACGCTGCTCATCGTCATCCTCGTCATCTTCCTGTTCCTGGGCTCGGTCCGCGGGCTGATCATCCCGGTCGTCGCAATCCCGATCTCGCTGATCGGCGCCGTGTTCCTGATGCAGGTGGCGGGCTTCACGATCAACCTGCTCACGCTGCTCGCGATCGTGCTGTCCGTGGGGCTCGTGGTCGACGACGCCATCGTCATGGTCGAGAACATCGAGCGCCACGTGCACGAGGGGCAGAAGCCGCTCCAGGCGGCGCTGCTCGCGGCGCGCGAGCTGGTGGGCCCGATCATCGCCATGACGATCACGCTGGCCGCGGTCTACACGCCGATCGGCCTGCAGGGCGGGCTCACGGGCTCGCTGTTCCGCGAGTTCGCGTTCACGCTCGCCGGCGCGGTGATCGTCTCGGGCGTCGTCGCGCTGACGCTCTCGCCCATGATGGGCTCGCGCATGCTGCGCGAGGGCGACAACGAGAGGGGCTTCGCCGGCTGGGTCAACCGGCAGTTCGAGCACGTGCGCACGTCCTACATGCGCACGCTCGAGGGCACGCTGGCCTACCGGCCCGTGATGCTGGTGCTCTGGTTCATCGTCGTGCTGCTCATGGTGCCGTTCTACCTGTTCTCGCAGCACGAGCTGGCGCCGCACGAGGACCAGAGCGTCGTGTTCGGCATCGTGCAGGCCGCGCCCAACGCGACGCTGGACCAGACGCGCATGTTCGCCTCGCAGATCTACGACGTGTACCACTCGTTCCCGGAGACCAAGAACACGTTCCAGATCACGACGCCGTCGGGCGGCTTCGCGGGCATGGTCACGGTGCCGTGGTCGGAGCGGAAGCGCAGCACGGCGCAGCTCCAGATGCTGGTCTCGGGCGCGTTCTCGAAGATCCCCGGCATCCGCGCGATCGCGCTCACCCCCCCGCCGCTGCCCGGCGGCAGCGGTTTCCCCGTGGACCTCGTCATCATGTCCACGGCCGAGCCGCAGCAGCTCGCCGCGATCGCCGGCGACCTCGTGGGCAAGGCGTACGCGAGCGGCAAGTTCATGTTCGTGGACACGGACCTCAAGTTCGACCAGCCGCAGGCGGAGGTCGTGTTCGACCGCGACAAGGTGCGCTCGCTGGGCGTCGACCTGTCGCGCGTCGGCCAGGACCTCTCGACGCTGCTCGGCGGCAACTTCGTCAACCGGTTCAGCATCCAGGGCCGCAGCTACAAGGTGATCCCGCAGGTCAAGCGCGTGGGGCGGCTCACCGCGGACCAGCTCAAGTCGGTCTACGTGAGCGGGCCCAACGGGCAGCTCGTGCCGCTGTCCACGTTCGCCACGATCGAGACGTCGACGCAGCCACGCGACCTGAAGCGCTTCCAGCAGCTCAACGCGGTGCGCATCCAGGCCGTGATCCCGCCCAGCGTGTCGCTCGACCAGGCGCTCGGGTTCCTCGAGAACGAGGCGCGCAAGAGCCTGCCGCGCGGCTTCACGATCGACTACGCCGGCGAGTCGCGGCAGCTGCGCACCGAGGGCAGCAAGTTCCTCGGCGTGTTCCTGCTGTCGGCGATCCTCATCGGGCTCGTGCTCGCGGCGCAGTTCGAGAGCTTCCGCGACCCGTTCGTCATCATGACAGGCTCGGCGCCGCTCGCGCTCACGGGCGCGCTGCTGTTCACGTTCCTCGGCTTCACCTCGCTCAACATCTACAGCCAGGTGGGGCTGATCACGCTCGTGGGGCTCGTGGCCAAGAACGGCATCCTGATCGTCGAGTTCGCGAACCAGCTCCAGCAGCGGGGCCGCGACAAGGCCGCGGCGGTGATCGAGGCCGCGGGCACGCGGCTGCGCCCCATCCTCATGACCACGGCGGCCACCGTGTTCGGCCACCTGCCGCTCATCTTCGCGCGCGGCCCGGGCGCCGGGGCGCGCAACAGCATCGGCATCACGCTGGTGAGCGGCATGATCATCGGCACCGCGTTCACCCTCTTCCTGGTGCCGGCGATCTACAC
>JBAIWU010000427.1:0-3000 GCA_037917155.1 Candidatus Eiseniibacteriota bacterium | reverse complement strand
GAAGAGCGGCGTGAGCGTGCTCGGATCGAGCGCGTAGACCGTGGCGGCGTTGGGGTCCACGACCCAGGCGCGGCCGTGCGCGTAGTCCACGGCCATCCCGATCGGCGTCGGCGTGACGCTGCTCGAGTCGAGCAGGGCGCCCGAAGCCGACAGGCGCCAGATCCGTCCCGCGCCGAACGACGACACCCAGCCGACGCCGGTCAGCGAGTCGACGAGCACGCGCGTGGGGCCCGCGAGCGGCGTCTCCGAGAGCCGCACGCCCGTGGGCGCGTACCGGCTCAGGCGGTTCCCGGCGCGCTCGCACACCCACACCGAGTGGTCTCGCGGGCTCAGCGCGATGCCCTCCGGGTCGTCGAGCGGCGAGAGGCTGGCGGGCACGCCGGCCCCGCCGTCGGTGCCGAAGTGCCACACCTGGCCGGTCGAGCCGCCCGGGTCGCACACCCAGACGGAGCCGTCGGCGGGGTTCGCGGCCATCGTCGAGGGCGACGCCAGCCCCCGGATGCTCTGGCGCACGGTGCCGCCGTTGTCCGAGAGGGAGACGAGGCCATCCTCGATCGAGCTGCTCCAGATGGCGCCCGCGGCGGGCGCGATCGCCAGGCTCTGCGGGTGCCCCACGTCGCCGACGCGGAACATGACGTGGCGGCCGTCGGGGGACAGGCGCGTGACGCTGGCGCCGCCCTGCTCCACGACCCACGGGAGCAGCGGGCCGGGCGTCGCCTGGTCCTCGGCGGGCAGGTTCGCGGGCGCGCCGTGGATGACGTAGTACAGCCGGTAGCGCACGAGGACGCCGTTGGGCTCGCCCGAGTCGAGGAAGCCCGAGGCCGACGGCGGCAGCACGCCGCCGAGCGGCCGATAGAGCGAGTCGCCCGCGAGCAGCCGCTCGATCTGGAAGCCGTCGATCGCCAGCGATGGCTGCGGCGTCCACGACAGCATGACGAGCGTGTAGCCGGCGACGGCGGCGAAGCCGGTGGGACGCCCGCGCGTGTCGGGGTTCGCGGGATCGAGCGGGTTCGCGCGGTCGCGCGCGCTGCAGCCGGCCGCGAGCGCGGCCAGCGTCAGAACGAGCAGGAGACGGCGCATCGCGCGGGTCCCACCGCGAGCGCGACGCGCGACGCGGCGGGGTGACGGATGAAGCGCAGGTACGCGGCCAGCGCGAGCAGCGACTCGCCGCCCAGCAGCGCGGCGCTGGCCTCGCGGTCCGCCAGCACGGTGCGGTTCCAGCGGTCCTCGATCGCCCCGGGCCGGGTCTCGCGCAGGTACTCGCCGTAACGCCGGTCGGCGGCGTCGGCGAGCGGAAAGGAGAGCCCGATCAGGCCCGCGCCGGCGATCGCGCACGCGTACGCGAGGCGGTGCGGCTGGCGATCGTGCACGGGGTGCGGCATCACCTCGAACGCGCGAGCCGTCCGCGCGTCGGCGCAGACGGCTCCGGTCAGCAGGGCACCCGCGAGCGCCGCATGGAACAGGGCGGCCGCGGGGGGGCGCATGCGGGACCCGTCAGGCGGGCAGCTTCGCGACGAAACGCGCCAGGCGGGACTTGTGGCGGCTGGCGGTCTCGCGCTTGATGATGCCCTTGGCCGCGGTGCGGTCGAGCACCGCGACGGTCTGCTGGAGCGCGGCCTCGCCGGCGCTCTTCGTGCCCGCCGAACGCACCGCCTTGATCGCGGTCTTCATCCGGCTGGTCGCGGCGACGTTGCGCTGGCGGCGCTTCTCGTTGGTCACCACGCGCTTGGCCGCTGACTTGTGATGCGGCATGGAATCCTCCTGACGGGTCGACGGACGGCGAAAAAGCCGGGGGAACTTACGGTGCGGCAACCGGCTCTGTCAAGCGCCGCGGCCGCTCCGGACGCGCTCCCGGCGGCCCTCCGGGGCCCCGGGCGGCGCCCGCGACGGAGCGCCCGCCGGCGGCCCGAAACGGGGATTGTGCGTGGCGCGGCGCCCGTGTAGGTTAGTTGCCTCGAGTACCCCCACTCGTGTCTCCGGAGGCGTCCGTGAGCACACTCGCAGAAAAAATCGCCGATCTGCCCGGCGTTCCGGGGGT
Organism: Candidatus Eiseniibacteriota bacterium; assembly: GCA_037917155.1. Classification (GTDB taxonomy): domain Bacteria; phylum Eisenbacteria; class RBG-16-71-46; order RBG-16-71-46; family RBG-16-71-46; genus CAIXRL01. The sequence continues at coordinate 962 of JBAIWU010000427.1, read as the reverse complement.
TTACCTGTTCAAGGGTCCCCGTGGCGAGGTGCTCTACGTGGGCAAGGCGGCCAACCTGGCCGCCCGGGTCCGGAGCTACCTGGCGCACGATCCGCAGCGGCCGCGCATGGACGAGATGGTGGCCCGGGCCACCGACCTCGACACCATCCTGACCGGGACCGAGTCCGAGGCGCTGCTGCTGGAGTCCACGCTCATCCGCCAGCACCGGCCCCACTACAACGTGATGCTCAAGGACGACAAGAGCTTCCCGTTCGTCAAGCTGTCGATGCGCGACGAGTTCCCGCGCCTGTCGGTGACGCGCCGGGTGCGCGACGACGGAGCCCGCTACCTGGGGCCGTTCACGGACGTGAAGAACCTCCGCCGCGCGCTGCGCGACCTGCGGCGCGTGTTCCCGCTGCGCACCTGCCGCAACTTCGAGGACTACCGCCGGCGCGACCGGCCGTGCCTCTACTACCACATCCGCCGCTGCGCCGGCCCGTGCTACAGCCGGGCGCGCGTCGATCCCGCGGCCTACCGCGCGCTCGCCGAGGGGCTCGTGCTCCTGCTCTCGGGCCGCAACGCAGAGCTGGTCACGCGGCTGCGCGCCGAGATGGAGGCCGCGGCCGCCGAGCGGCGCTTCGAGCTGGCGGCGCAGCGCCGCGACCAGATCGCGCTGCTCGAGCGCGCGCAGGTGCCGCAGACGATGGTGACCGCCGATCCGCGCGACACCGACGTGGTCGGCGTGGCGCGCCACGGCGACCGGATCGTGCTCGCGACGCTGCTCGTGCGCGGCGGGCGCGTGGTGGGGAAGGAATCGCGCCTGCTCGAGCGCGCCGGCGGGCTGGGCGCGGCCGAGGCGATCGAGGCGTGGGTGACGCAGCACGCGCTCGCGCGCACCGACCTGCCGCGCCGCGTGCTCGTGGCCGAGCTGCCGCCCAACCACGCCGCGCTCGCCGAGGCGCTGTCGCGCCGCGCCGGGCGCG
>JBAIWU010000426.1:0-1851 GCA_037917155.1 Candidatus Eiseniibacteriota bacterium | reverse complement strand
CGGCCGGGATGTGCCAGCCCACGAACACGAACGGCTGCGCCTTGTCCTCGAGGATGACGCGCCGCTCGGCGATCTGGTCCGGCTCGACGGTGTCGACGGGTGGCGGCGCGGGCGCGTCCGAGACGGCACCGAAGTACTTCTCCGCGAGCCGCTTCACCTCGTCGAGCTTCACGTCGCCCACGACCGCGATCGTCATGTTCTTGGCCACGTAGTTGCGGCGGAAGAACGCCTCGCCCTGCGTGCGACTGAAGGTCTTCAGGTCGGACGGGTAGCCGATGCCGCCGAAGCCGTACGGGTGGGCGTTGAACGCGGTGGTGATGAACTCGTAGTAGAGCCGGCCGATCGGCGAGGACTCGACGCGCATGCGCCGCTCCTCGTACACGACGTCGCGCTCCTTGTAGAACTCGCGGAACACCGGGTCCGTGATGGCGCCGGCGAACAGCGACGCCCACATCTCGAGCCGGTTGGACGGCAGCGAGTAGAAGTAGGCGGTGATGTCCTCGGCCGTGAACGCGTTGATGTTCTGGCCGCCGGCCTGCTCGACGAGCTGGGAGTACTCGTTGCTGACGACGTACTTCCGCGACGCCTCCTGCGCGTCCTTGAACGCGCCCTCGAGCGCCTTCAGGCGCGTGGTGTCGGCCCGCGGTCCCTTGCGGCGCTCCTCGAGCACGGCCGCCCAGGCGCGCTCCTCGGCGTCGAGCAGGGGCTTCTCCTTCGAGTAGTCGCTCGTGCCGATGCGCGAGGTCCCCTTGAACGCCATGTGCTCCATCATGTGCGCGAGGCCCGTCGTGCCGATCTGGTCGTTCGCCGAGCCGGAATTCACCACGGTGAAGAAGCTGAACACGGGCGCCTGGTGGCGCTCGACGACGATGAAGCGCAGGCCGTTCGGGAGAGTGAATTCCTCCACCTGGCGCTCGAGGGTCTCGAGCCCGGTGCGCACGGTGCGCGGCGCGGGCGCCGGAGGCTTCGGCGCCGCCCCCGCCACGGGGGCGACGGCCAGCGCGAACGCGACGGCGAAGGCCGCTGCGGCGCGCCGGGGGACGCGATACCGCTGGACGAGCATTCCATCCTCCTTGATCGACATCGGATCGGGTGGGTTCGGGGGCAGGCTGCCGGACTATGGCACGCCCCGGCGCCGAGCGTCCACGCGACGGGCCGGCGCGCGCACGAGCGCGGCGCGCCGAACGACGAGCGGCCACGGCGCGGAAGGGCGCCGTGGCCGCGATGCGCGACGCGATGCGGCTCTCAGCGGGCGCTGCTGGCGAGCAGCTTCGCCTTGCCCGTCTTCTCCCACGCGAACTCGGAGCGGCCGAAGTGGCCGTACGCCGCCGTCTTCCGGTAGATCGGGCGCCGCAGCTTGAGCGCGTCCATGATGCCGCGCGGCGTCAGGTCGAAGTGCTTGCGCACGAGGCTAGTCAGCTTGGCGTCGCTCACCTTGCCGGTGCCCAGGCTGTCGACCGCGACGCTCACGGGCTCGGCGACGCCGATCGCGTACGCGACCTGCACCTCGCAGCGGTCGCACAGGCCCGCGGCCACGATGTTCTTCGCGACCCAGCGCGCCGCGTAGCACGCGGAGCGGTCGACCTTGCTGGGATCCTTGCCGGAGAACGCGCCGCCGCCGTGACGGCCCATGCCGCCGTAGGTGTCGACGATGATCTTGCGGCCGGTCAGCCCGCAGTCGCCCATGGGCCCGCCGACGACGAACTTGCCCGTCGGGTTGATGTGGAAGCGCACCGGCTTGTCCCGCCTGACCAGGCGCCTGGGCAGCAGCGGCAGGATGACCTTCTCGATCATGTCCTTGCGGATGCGCGCCTGTCCGACCGTCTCCGAGTGCTGCGTCGACACGACGAC
>JBAIWU010000425.1:0-3315 GCA_037917155.1 Candidatus Eiseniibacteriota bacterium | reverse complement strand
CATCGTCGCACGCGGGGCTGCTCGCCGCCGGAGGCGACGGCGGCGCCGTGGCCGTGTTCGGCTACGACACGCCGGGCAGCCTGGCGACCCTGGCGGGCTGGCCGCAGACCGTGGGCCGCGCCGGGTTCGATCCCGACTTCCTCTGGATCCACCTCGCGGGCGCGGGCGCGAACGCCGCCGACGAGTGCGCGGGCGACCCGGCGCTCGTGGTCCACAACGCGGACCGCCTGTGGGCGTACTGCCCCTCCGGCGACGCGCTGCGCGGCTGGGGCGCGAGCCTCGGCGACACGATCGTGGCCGGGCTCGGCGCCGGCGACCCGGACGGCGACGGGCTGCCCGAAGTGCTCGCGCAGACCGTGCGGTCGCAGGTGGCGTTCGTGAACGCCGACGGGCATCCCTCGCCGGGCTGGCCGAAGGCGGGCACGCCCGAGAAGCTGCGCACGGCCTCGCCGGCGCTCGCGCTCGACGTCGACGGCGACGGGCGCTCCGAGGTCGTGACGCTCAACGGCAGCGGTGTCATCTCCGCCCTGCGCGCGAACGGCACCACGCCCGACGGCTGGCCGCTCGCCACCGGCGCCGGCGCGGCCGGCTCGATGCTCGCGGCCGACCTCGACCGCAACGGCACGCTCGAGATCGTCGCGCCCGACCGCGACACGCTGCTGTACGCGTACACGGTGCCGGTGCTCGCGAACCAGGAGGTCGCGACCTCCTGGACGATGACGGGCGGCGATCCCGGGCGCACGTTCGCGCTCCCGCTCTCGCGCACGCCCGTGGCGCCCGCGGCGGCGGCGGGCCCGGTCGTGCAGGGGAGCGTGATGGCCTTCCCGAATCCCGCGCGCCGCCGGCCGGTCTCGTTCGCGTACACGCTCACCGAGGAGGCGCGCGTCGAGTTCCGCATCCTCGACACCTCGGGCCACGAGGTGGCGCGCTTCGAGCGCGACGGCCAGCGCGCGGACAACCTCGAGTCGTGGGACCCGGGTTCGCTGCCCGCCGGCCTCTACATGGCGCGGCTCGACTTCCGCGGCGCGCGGAGCTCGCAGGTCGTCGTGCTGCCGGTGGGGTTGCTGCGATGAGGGCGCGCCCGGTGCTGCTCGCGGTCGTCGCGCTCGCGCTCGTGTGCCCGACCGCGCGCGCCGAGCTGGCCGAGTTCTCGCACCTCGGCATTCCCGTGCGGCCGGCGGGGGCGCCGGCCGGCGGCCTGCTCGCACAGCGCACGATCGACCGCGAGTGGGGGCCGTCGGACGACTCGACCTACCACGAGGTCGAGGTGCCGGGCTGGAAGTCCGAGGGCCTCGCGATGGTGCTCTCGGGCGTGGCGCCGGGCGCGGGCCACCTGTACCTGGGCGAGGGCAGCGGCTGGGCCTACGCGCTCAGCGAGGTGGCGCTGTGGCTCGGGCACTGGTACGAGGTCCGGCAGCAGCGGCAGGCCTGGGTGGACACCGACCGGTTCCTCGGCAACCCGTTCGACACGACGGCCGCGTTCTCGTTCGCGCGGTACTCGGCGCTGACGCACCACGACGCGGCCGACCTCGAGCGGCTGTGGTACGGCGACCGCTTCGCGTACTACCGGGAGATCGAGACGAACGACCTCTACTCGCCCGGCTTCCGTTCCGCGACGGGGTCCGACCTGCGGGCGCAGCTCCACGACCTCGTGGCGAGCCACGACGACGCGTCCCGGCGCCAGTGGCTGTTCGACGCGGGCGTGTGGGCGAACCACCTGCTCGCGGGCCTCGACGCGCTCCGCGCCGCCCGCGCGCACAACGCGCCGCTGCGCGAGGAGTACCATCTCGAGCTCGGCGAGCGCACGCGCAACGGGCGGCGCGAGCTGCGCGCCGCGCTGGTGAGGAGGTTCTGACGGTGCGACGGATCGTCCCGCTCCTGCTGCTCTCGGCCGCGCTGGCCGGGCCCGCGCTCGCGCAGACGGGCTTCGAGATCGGCGCCGCCCCGCTCGTGCCGGTGCCCGCCCTGGCGCCCTCGCTCGCCACCTCCTCGATCAGCTCGTTCGGCGAGAGCGCGCCGAAGAAGGCGAAGAAGAAGAAGCGCCGCGCGGAGGCGGACTCGCTCGCCGGCCGCGACGTCACCGTGTTCAGCGCGCAGCGCGCGCGCATCCTGCTGCGCTCGCTCACCGTGCCCGGCTGGGGGCAGGCGACCCTGGGACGGCGTCACGCGGCGGCGTTCTTCGGCGTCACCGAGCTCGGCGTCTGGACCGCGTTCACGGCGTTCCGCGTGCAGGAGGTGATGCGCGCCGAGAGCTACATCCACACCGCGAAGCTGTTCGCGGGGATCGACCTCCGCGGCCGCGACGAGGAGTTCCGCCGGATCGTCGGGAACTTCTCGAGCAGCGACGAGTACAACCTGCTCGTGGTGGCGCGCGACGCCGCCAACATCTACATGCAGGACGTCTACCACCCCGACATGGCCGGGTACCGGGCCTACATCGCGGCCCACTCGCTCACCGGCGCCAACGCGTGGCACTGGTCCGACCAGCAGACCTTCGACCGCTATCGCGACCAGCGAAAGCAGGCCAACCGCGCCTCGTTGCGCGCGAACACCGCGCTCGCGGTGGCGATCGCGAACCGGCTGCTGAGCGCCGCGCACGCGGCCCGCGGCGCCGGCCGGCTGGCCGCGGACCGTTCGGAGCACGCCTCGTGGAACATCCATTTCGAGCCCGGGCAGCCGGGCGAGCGCGTGCTGTTCCGCACCGGCCTCGCCGCGCGCTTCTGAGGCGCGGGCCGCGCGCCATGCTCGCCGTCCTCGCCGCGCTGTCGCTGGCCGCGTCCGCCGCGGCCGCGCCCGCGGCGCCGCTCCAGCTGCGCGAGGTCCAGTCGCTGGCGGCGCCCGAGGGCGTGGCGCCGCTCGTGGAGCCGCTCGGGGTCGCCGCCGATGCGCTGGGCGACGTGTGGGCCACGGATGCCGCCGCGCACCGGCTCGTGCGCTGGGACGCGCACGGGGCGTGGCTCGGCGAGTGGGGCGCGCTCGGCAGCGATGCGAACCAGTTCCGCCGGCCGACGGCGGTGGTGCGCCTGGGCTCGCTCGGCGTCGCGATCCTCGACGTCGAGAACCGCCGCGTCGTCACCTACGACCTGCTCGGGCGGCTGACCGACCTCGTCGTGGACCTCGAGGCCGCCGATCTGGAGTCCGTCGTGGGGCGCATCGCGCCGGTGGCGCTCGCGGCGGACCGGGGCGGCGCGCTCGCCGTGGCCGACGGCGACCGCGACCGCGTGCTCACGTTCGACTTCGCGGGCCACTTCCAGCGCGTGCTCGGCGGCTACGGCGTCGGCGCGGGCGCGTTCCACGGCCTGGAGGCGCTCGCCG
>JBAIWU010000424.1:0-2282 GCA_037917155.1 Candidatus Eiseniibacteriota bacterium | reverse complement strand
CCTGCGCGGCCGCGGCGCGCGCCTCGGCGGTGGCCGGGACGAGCTTCGGGATGCGGGGCTTCACGGGCGGGGCCTTGCCGGCGGGCGCGGCCTTGCCGGCGACGCCGGGCTTGCCGGCGACGGCGGGCTTGCCCACCACCTTCGCGGGCGCGGGCTTCTTCGCGACGACCTTCGCCTCCCGGGCCGGGCGTGACGGAGCCGGCTTCTTCGCCGCGGGCTTCGGCTTCGCGGCGTGCTTCTTCGCCGGGGCCTTCGCCTTCGCGGGTGCGGCCCTGCGGGCCTTGGTCTTCGCCTTCGCCTTGGGGGCGGCGCTCTTCTTGCGCGCGGTCGCCATGTCTCTCACCTCCGGTTGCCTCTCCGCGTCCGGGACGCGGAGCGATTCATCCTATTTCAAATCGGCATCGTCGAGCCGGCGCACCACCTCGGTCACGAGGCGTTGCAGCACCGGCGCGGTGCGTCCCGCCACCGCCAGCACCGCCGGCAGGTCCACCGGATGCAGCGCATCCGGCAGGCAGGCGTCGGTCACGACGTTGAACGCCAGCACGCGCTGGTCCCCGTGCACCGCCACGAGCGTCTCGGGCACGAGCGACATGCCCACGACGTCCGCGCCGATCCCGCGCAGGAAGCGGTACTCGGCCGCGGTCTCGAGGTTCGGCCCGGCGACGCCCACGAACACGCCGCGCTGGAGCGGGAGCTCCTGCTCGAGCGCCACGCGCTCCGCGAGCGCCACGAGCGGGCGCGCGTAGGGCTCGCTCATGTCGGGGAAGCGCACGCCCAGCTCGTCGTCGTTCGGCCCGATGAGCGGGTTGTCGCCCATCAGGTTGATGTGGTCGGTGGTCACCACGATCGTGCCCGGCGGCATGTCGGGGTTCATGCCGCCGCACGCGTTGGTCAGGATCACGGTGCGGCAGCCGATGGCCCGGAACACGCGCACGGGGAACGACACCTGGCGCATGCTGTAGCCCTCGTAGTAGTGGACCCGGCCCTTCATGATCGCGACCGGCCGCCCCGCGAGGCGCCCCACGTGCAGCTCGCCCGCGTGGCTCTCCACGGTCGAGGGCGGGAAGTGCGGGATGTCCGCGTACGGGATGACCACGTCCGCGTCGAGCGCGCCCGCGAAGTCGCCCAGGCCCGTGCCGAGGATGATGCCCACCTCGGGCACGAGCGCCGTCTTCGACTTCACGTAGGCCGCGGCGTCGCGGATCTGGTCCAGCAGCTCACTCGCCATGTCGTTCCCTCGGGCCCGGCAGCGCCGCCGCCAGCCTGCGGCCGGCCTCCTCGGTGTCCACGCCCGTCACCTCGATCAGCTTCGAGCGCGCGGCGTGTCCGCGCGCCACCGTCACCTGCCGGCGCTTCACGCCGAGCAGCTCCGCCACCAGCTCCACCACCGCGTCGTTCGCGCGCCCCTCCTCGGGCGGCGCGACCACCGCGACCTTCCACTCCCCCGACTCGAGCCGGCCGAGCAGCGCGTTGCGGCGCGCTCCCGGCTGCACGCGCACCGCGATGCGCGCCGCCCCCGCGGAGGTCATCGCATCAGAAGCCCGCCAGCGTCGGCACCAGCCAGCGCTGGAGGAAGATCAGCACGAGCATCGCGATCATCGGCGCCAGGTCGAAGCCGCCGAAGACGGTCGGGAACAGCCTGCGGATCGGGTTGCACACCACGTTCGAAACGGTCTCGAGGAACTGCACCGCCGGGTTCGAGGCGTCCGGCCGGATCCACGACAGCAGCGCGTTGACGAGGATGATCAGCATCAGCAGGTTCAGCACGATGTTGAGCACCACCGAGATCGCCGCGAAGAAATTGCCCATCACACCGCCGCTCCCCGCGCCAGGCGCTCACCGAAGATCGCCGTGCCGACGCGCACCATCGTCGCGCCCTCTTCCACGGCGACCTCGAAGTCGCCGCTCATGCCCATCGACAGGTCGGGCAGCGGCCGGCCCAGCCGGCGCTCGCCCTCGTCGCGCAGGCGTCGCAGCCGCGCGAAGCCTTCGCGTGCATCCTCGGGCGCGCCCACCGGCGCGCCCACCGTCATCAGCCCGCGCAGCTCGAGACCCTCGAGCGCCGCGAGGCGTTCGAGCAGCGCCGGCAGCGCGTCCGGCGCCACGCCGAACTTGCTGCCCTCGCCGCTCACGTTCACTTCGACCAGCACCGGCATCGCGCGCCCCGCCGCGGCCGCGCGCGCCGCCACCGCCCCGCCCAGCTCGGCGTCGTCGACGCCGTGCACCAGGTCGAACATCGGCAGCGCGCGGTTGACCTTGTTGCGCTGCAGGTGGCCGATCAT
>JBAIWU010000423.1:0-1937 GCA_037917155.1 Candidatus Eiseniibacteriota bacterium | reverse complement strand
GGATGATGTTCGGGTGCTCGAGCTTGGCGGAGGTGCGCGCTTCGCGCTGGAACCGCTCGACGAACTCGGCGTCGAAGGACAGCGAGAACGGCAGGACCTTCACGGCCACTTCGCGATCCAGCGACTTGTCCCTCGCCTTGAAGACGATCGCCATCCCGCCGCGGCCCAGCTCCTTCTCCAGGTCGTATTCGTCCTTGAGCGCGTCGCGCACGGCGGCGGCGTCGTCCTGCGGCGCCGCGGCCTGGGCGGCGGTGCCCGAGAGCCCGCCGCCCTGCGTGGCAGTCGTCAGATCGAGGCCGCACGTGGGGCAGAACTTGCTCGACGGCTGGACTTCAGTGCCGCAGCGTGAACAGAACATTGTCGCTCGGGATCGCGGAGGGTAACGCGCTGAGTGGGGAGAACTTAGGACTCGCGCCGACAGGGGTCAAGGCGTGCGCGCACCCGTGATGTCGAAGGTCTGGCGGCGCTCGACGCGGCGGCGGGTCGCCTCGTCCCGCAGCTCCACCGTCAGGACGTAGCGGCCGGCCGGCAGTCCGGCGAGCACGATGCTCTGCCGCACGCCCGCGCGGTTCGCGGCGTCCGTGACGGTGGCATACTCGAGGTGGACGCCGTGGCCGCCGCCGAAGATGCGCTGCCAGAGGCTGCGGCCGCCGGCGCGCTCCACGCCGACCCGGGTCGCGACCGAGGCCCCGAGCGGCAGGCCATAGATCTCGTAGTACAGCTCCAGGGTCCCCTCGCGCGGATACTGCTGGAGCGGATTGAGCGGGATCTCGCCCCCGGCGTGCCGCAGGATCAGGCCGCTGCCCACTCGCCCGAGCACCAGATCGCTCGCCGTGAAGCCCGTGTCGGTCGGGGGCACCACGAGGTCGGTCCCGCTGACCCGCGCGCCGGCGTCCGCCTCCAGCTCCTCGGCGACGAAGTGGTAGTCCCACGTTCCCGCCGGCACCGGGAGCGCGACCTGCTCGGTCAGGTAGCTCCCCGCGGGCGGCGGCTCGTCGCGCCGGAACACGCGCACCGTGTCCACCGTCGCGACCGCCCGCAGCGACCGGTCGTAGACGATCACGCGGAAATCGAACGGATAGCCGACCCCGCGGGGCGCCGGGTACGCGTGCAGCACCGACGCCGGGATCGCGAACACCACGTGCAGGCGGGGACGGCGCATGGAGTCGGCCAGCACGAACGTGGACACGACCGGCTCGAGATCGCGCGCAAAACGGATCTCGTAGGAGTCGGTGGTCGTGCCGACACGGATGGACCGCTGGCCCAGCATGCGCTCCTCGCCCAGGAGCGCGCTGCGCCCCGCGGGTCCCCCGTGCGCCAGGCGCTCGTAGATGGGCGCGATCTCGGAGCGCGAGGAAAGCAGCCCGCCGATCACGGCCGTCGGCAGGTCGGTGTGGGTCTGGATGGCCACGGCGGTGCTGAAGCCATATACGTCGAGCAGGCTCTCGACGAGCTTGTAGTCCTGCACGTGGCCCTTGGCGACGAAGTTGAAGACCAGATCGGGCACGGGCTGGCGGCGGTAGACCCACGTTTCGTTCGGCTCGACGTACTGGTCCGAGTACCGCGCCCGGCCGTCGGGCTCGCCGTGCCGCATGTAGATCACGCCGCGATCGTCGAACTCCTGCTGGGTCGTGTCGCGGTACGTCTCCTCGATGTCGTAGTGGCGGTGGCGCGTCGTCAACCTGAAATGCTCTCGCGCGTAGGCGTAGCGGCGGAACTGCTCGACCAGCCGCTCGCCGGGCCGCCGCGCGTCCTCGACATCACGCCCGCTCCAGAAGCGCCGCAGCCACATGCCCACCGAGTCGGGCGCGAGACGGTCGAAGGCCGCGAGCTCGGCCGGCGTCGCGATCCAGGCCACGTCGTGCCGGAACGCCGCGCGCGCCGCCGGGCTCGGCGTCGCCCGCGTCGCGCCCAGGTAAGCGGTGACCGCCGAGTCC
>JBAIWU010000422.1:0-2043 GCA_037917155.1 Candidatus Eiseniibacteriota bacterium | reverse complement strand
CGCACGACGCGGCCGCCGGTGAAGTCGCCGGCGTGCCAGCTCATCTCGAGCGCCCGCTGGCCGCGCCGCGCCTGCGCCATCGCTCCGGCCTTCCAGGCCTCGCCGTCCTCGAGCGGCGGCACCAGCCGGACGGCGTGCGCGTCGGGCACCAGCGCGTCGCCCTCGCTCGTGACCGCGACGACCTCGAACGACTCGTCCTCGTCGGCCTCGTCGGCCTCCGGCGCCTCGTCCTCGGCGGGCTCGGGCCCGGGCGACGGGACCGGCGCCGCGCCCGCGGTCTCGTCGCGCCCCGCCCGCCGCGCGAGCAGCGCCACGGCGACGACGGCCACGACCGCCAGCGCGGCGCCGATCAGCGTGCGGTCCATGCGCGTCCCTCCGGCCTAGAACTCGACCGACTCCACGTAGTCGCCGTAGACCTCGCGCATCGCGCCGCGGATCTCGCCCTCGGTGGCGTACGCGCGCGCGCAGTCGAGGATCCTCTCCATCAGGTTCGCCTCGCCGGGCGCGGTCGCGGCCGCGGCGGTCAGCGCCTTGAGCGCCGCCGTGGTCGCCTGCTCGTGGCGCGTGCGCTTGAGCTCGGCGATGGCGCGCTTCTGCTCCTCCTCGACCTCCTCGCCGATCTGCAGGATCGGGATCTCGAGCTTCTCGTCGGGCTCGACGTACTCGTTGACGCCGACCAGCACGCGCTGCTTCTTCTCCATCTCTTGCTGGTACTGGTACGCGGCCGCGGCCAGCTCGCGCTGGAAGAAGCCCTTCTCGATGCCGGGCACGACGCCGCCCAGGTCGCGGATGCGGCGGAAGTAGTCCTCGGCCTGCGCCTCGAGCGTGTTCGTGAGGTGCTCGACGTAGTACGAGCCGGCGAGCGGGTCGATCGTCTCCGTGACGCCGATCTCGTGCGCGATGATCTGCTGCGTGCGCAGCGCGATCTTGACCGCCTTGTCGCTCGGCAGCGCGATCGTCTCGTCCATGGAGTTCGTGTGCAGCGACTGCGTGCCGCCGAGCACCGCGGCCAGCGCCTCGTACGCCGTGCGCACGATGTTGTTCTCGGGCTGCTTGTCCCACAGCGAGCAGCCGGCGGTCTGCGTGTGGAAGCGCATGAGCCAGCTCTCGCGCCGCTTCGCGCCGTAGCGCTCGCGCATGTGCCGCGCCCAGATGCGGCGCGCGGCGCGCAGCTTCGCGATCTCCTCGAAGAAGTCGAGGTGGCTGTTCCAGAAGAACGACAGGCGGGGCGCGAAGTCGTCGATGTCGAGCCCGCGCGCGAGGCACTCCTCGACGTAGGTGAAGCCGTCCGCGATCGTGAACGCCAGCTCCTGCGCGGCCGTGCTGCCCGCCTCGCGGATGTGGTAGCCGCTGATCGAGATCGTGTTCCACTGCGGCACGTGCCGCGTGGCGAACTCGATGAGGTCGACGATGATCCGCAGGGAGGGCCGCGGCGGGAAGCACCAGCACTTCTGCGCGATGTACTCCTTGAGGATGTCGTTCTGCAGCGTGCCGCGCAGATGCGAGAACGGCACGCCCCGCTTCTCGGCGTTCGCGAGGTAGAAGCCGAACAGGATCGAGGCGGGCCCGTTGATCGTCATCGACGTCGAGATCCCGCCCGGGTCGATGCCGTCGAGCAGGATCTCCATGTCGCGCAGGCTGTCCACCGCCACGCCGCACTTGCCGACCTCGCCGTGCGACTTCGGGTGGTCGCTGTCGTAGCCCATGATCGTCGGGTTGTCGAAGGCGATCGAGAGCCCGGTCTGCCCGTGCTCGAGCAGGTAATGGAAACGCCCGTTCGTCTCGCGCGCCGTGCCGAAGCCCGCGAACTGGCGCATGGTGAACATGCGCCCGCGGTACATGGTCGGGTGGACGCCGCGCGTGTACGGGTACTCCCCGGGCACCGACAGGTCGCGCGCGATGTCCATCGCGGCGACGTCCTCGGGGCCGTAGAGCGGCTGGATCGGCAGCCCCGAGATCGTGAACGGGTACAGGCCGTCGCGCTCGCGGTCCTTCGGGTAGCCCGCATCGAAGCGGGCACGCTGCGCGGCGTAGGCGCCGTTG
>JBAIWU010000421.1:0-1609 GCA_037917155.1 Candidatus Eiseniibacteriota bacterium | reverse complement strand
AGGCCTACTTCTGCCACACGGCCGGCCTGCAGGTCGTGATCCCGTCCACGCCCTCCGACGCCAAGGGGCTGCTGCTCGCGGCGCTCGCGGGCCAGGACCCGGTCATCTTCCTCGAGCCCAAGCGCCTGTACCGCTCCGTCAAGGAGGAGGTGCCCGAGGGCCGCACGCACGTGCCCATCGGCCGGGCGCGCATCGCCCGGGAGGGCGAGCAGCTCACCGTGCTCGCGTACGGCGCCATGGTGCCGGTCGCCGTCGAGGCCGCCGGCATGGCCGCCGAGAAGGGCTGGTCCGTCGAGGTCGTCGACCTGCGCACGCTGCTGCCGCTCGACGCGCCGACCATGCTCGCGAGCGTGCGCAAGACGGGGCGGGTCGTGATCGTGCACGAGGCCCCGCGCACGTGCGGCTACGGCGCCGAGCTCGCGGCGCTCGTCGCGGAGCAGGCCCTGACCTCGCTGCTGGCGCCGGTGCTGCGCGTCACGGGCTACGACACGCCGTTCCCCTACACGCTGGAGCACACCTACCTGCCCGACGCGCCGCGGGTGTTCGCGGCGGTCGAGCACGCCATGAGCTACTGAGGAGGATCCCCCGTGCTGCTCGTGCTCTGGGAATACGAGGTGCGCCCCGAGTCGGTCGAGGACTTCGAGTCGCTCTACCGCCCCGACGGGGCGTGGGGCGACCTCCTGCGGCAGGGCCCGGGATTCGTCAGCATCACGATGTGGAAGGACCGCAAGGACCCCAGCCGCTACCTGGTCGCGGACCGGTGGACGAGCGAGGTCCTGTACGAGGAGTTCATGCGCGAGCGCGACGCCGACATCGCGGCGCTCAACCAGCGCTCGGCGCGCACGCGAACGCGCGAGGTGCCCCTCGGGCGCTTCGACCTGAAGGAGTGATCGGGCGCATGGCCTACGACGTGAAGCTTCCGGACATCGGCGAGGGCGTGGCCGAGGGCGAGATCGTGCGCTGGCTGGTCCGGCCCGGCGACGCGGTCAAGGAGGACCAGCCGCTCGTCGAGGTGATGACGGACAAGGCGAGCGTCGAGATCCCCTCCCCGCGCACGGGCACGGTCGAGGCGCTGCACGCCGAGGAGGGCGCCCTGGTGCCCGTCGGCGCGGTGATCGTCTCGATCGCGGTGGCGGGCGACGCCGCGAAGGCCGCGCCGGCATCCGCGTCGTCCGCGCACGCGGCCGATCTCGATGCCCATCTGGCGGGCGAGCCGGCGGGTCGCGGGCGTGGCGAGCACGCGGGCGCGCTCGGCCGTGACGTCGACGACCTGGATGCCGCCGCCGCTGCTCGCCGAGACTGGCGCTTGCTGCGCGACGTGCGCGCGGGGCGGCTCGTGACCGGCGGGCTTGGCGTGGCCGTGTCCGTTGCCATTGCCGATCGACGCGGCCGCGCCGCCTTCTTCCTCGATCACGACGAGCACCTTGCCGACCGGGCAGATGTCGCCGTCCTTGAAGTTGATCTGCTTGATCGTGCCGGCGCGCGGCGAAGGCAGCTCGACGGTGGCCTTGTCCGTCATCACCTCGACGAGCGGCTGGTCGAGCTTGACCTTGTCGCCGACCTTGACCTTCCATCCGACGATCTCACCCTCGACGACGCCCTCACCGAT
>JBAIWU010000420.1:0-6715 GCA_037917155.1 Candidatus Eiseniibacteriota bacterium | reverse complement strand
GGCTGCGCGACGCCGCCGGCGCTCATCGCAGGCGCACGAAGCGCCGCGCGGCGACGGCCGCGTCCGCCGCGAGGCGGCATACGTACACGCCGGGCGCCAGCGTGCGCGCATCGAACCGCGCCGCGTGGACGCCGGCGCCCGTCGATCCGCCCGCCAGCGTGCGCACCCGGCGGCCCTGCAGGTCGTAGAGGGCCAGGTCCACCGCGGCGGGCCGCGCCAGCGCGTACGTGACGGTGGTCTCGCCGCCGCCCGGGTTGGGCGCGATGCCGCGCAGGGCGACGGCGGGCTGGGCCGCGGCGACGGCGGGGCCGACAGCCTCCGAGGCGTAGTCGAACCGGAACGGCCGCGACCACGGCATGTGCGGGTTGTGACCCCACGACGACGTGTACGCGTACAGGACGATCCCCGTCTGCCCGATGACCCCTTCGGGTTCGCCCGGCGTGACGAGCGTGACGTTCTCGTACGTCGGATCGCCGTTGGTGAAGTTGCTCAGGGCCGAATCGCCCGGGAACGGGAAGAAGCGGGCGGGCGCGTTCCAGGTCACGAGGTCCGTCGACGTCGTGAAGAACCAGCCCTCCCGGGCGACGAACACGAGCACCCACGCGTGGAGGAAGCTGCTGTAGACGGGCCAGGGCTGGGCCGGGCGCGTGCACCCGGAAACGGTGGGCACGATCGGCGAGCCGAGGCTCGTCGTGCCGGAGCCCCCGAGCAGGCCCGGTTGCGAGAACGAGCCGCCGTCGTACTTCGTCCACGTGCCCGCGGCGCCGTTGCCGGAGAGCGGGGCGCAGGCCACCTGGATCTGCGGCGGCCCCTCGCCCGGCAACGGGAAGTAGGTGTAGAAGCAGTAGAGGCATCCGTTCGCCACGATCGCGCCCGGCTCGACGGCGCCGAAGATGCCGACGAGGTCGGTGGTGGGCTTGGCGTCGCTGCCCGAGATGACCGGGGTGCCCGCGCCCCAGCTCACGCCGCCGTCGGACGAGCGGGCCACGCCGACCTGGCACCACGTCGCCGTGGACGAATCGGGCGGCAGGCCGCCGAAGTAGGCGCACGCGCCGTGGTAGAGCATGCGCAGGTCGCCGTCGGTCCCGGTCCAGACCAGGTTCGCCCCCGTGTACACGGCGTCGAAGTTGTTCCAGCACGCCGTCGACTCGGTCGCCGCGCGGCACGTGGGCACGAGGTCGGGCGCCACCTTCTTGCCCGTCGTGTCGGTGAGCGGGCCGGGGGCGAAGGTGCGGAAGTCCGAGGTCGTGATGAGCCCGGTCGCGCCCTCGATGCTGTCGTCGAGGAACCGGCCCGCGATCCAGAGCCGGTAGCTGCCGTCCGTCTGGCGCATCATCGTCGTGTGCATGTCGGGCACCGCGGACAGGCCCATCGCGCCGGGCGCGCCGAACGCCATGAGCTGGACCGGCACCGTGTCCACGCCCGCCGGCGTCACGTCGAGCGTGATGGTGACGCCGCCGACGGGCGGCGACGTCGTGCCCGAGGACGCGAGCGGGGGCACACGCGCGCCGCCGCCCTGCGCCCAGACGGGCCAGGCGAGGAGGACGACGACGAGCGCGCGCCAGAGACGGGCCATGCGACCCTGCGCCCGCACTAGTCGACCACGCTGACGCGCGTCGTGCGCACGTTCGTCCCCTGTCGCAGGCGCACGAAGTACAGGCCCGGCGCGAGCGCCACGTCCTCCGCGAGCGGCAGCGCGTGCGCGCCGGCGCCGAGCGCCCCGACGTCGCGCGACGCGACGCTGCGGCCGCCCACGTCGAGCAGCTCGAGCCGCGCGGGCGAGTCGGCCGAGAGCACGAAGCGCACGACGAGCGCGCGCGCCGCAACGGGGTTGGGGCGCACGGGCTCGAGCGCGAACGCGAGCGGCGCGGCCGGCGGCGCGCCGGCGGTCTGGCCCGGCCCGAGCGCCGTGAAGGCGCTCTCGTTGCCGTGCACGTCGACCGCCGAGAGCTTGTACCAGCTCCCGGCGGATCCGGGATCCGCGTAGCCCGTGTCGGCCTGCGCGACCACGAGGTTGCCCGGGCCCGGCACGAAGCCCGAGCTGCTGCCGCGATAGAGCCGGTAGCCCGCGAGGTCGGGCTCGAGGTTCGCGCCCCAGTGCAGCCACGTCGCGCCCGAGGCATACGCCGCGGTGAACGGCGCCGGCGCCCCGGGCGGCAGGTTGTCGACCGAGTAGCCCGAGTCGGGCGCGGATGCCCAGAACGGGCTGCCGCCGATGTCCTCGGCCATCACCATGAACGTCGTGAGCGGGTTGGACGCGCCGGTCGAGTCGGTCGTCGTCGGCGTCACGTGGCTGTAGCCGGGCAGGCCGCGGGCGGGCACGGTGACCAGGTACTCCCAGTACGCCGTGCCCGATGCCGCCGGCAGCGCGCGGAACAGCCGCGTCCCCGGCGTGGCGTGCGGCGTCGACTGGCCCGCGGCGAGCAGCGTCGCGCCGTTGTGCACCGCCGCCTGCGCCGCGGCCGCGGGCGCCTCGCGCCAGATCGAGTAGTCCGAGACCTCGAAGGTGGGGCTGGCGTCGAGCCAGCTCGCCGTCCACTGGAGCGAGACCTCGCCGCCCTGGTCGGCGAGCACGTCGCTCACCTTGGTGATGACCGGGCCGGGATCGCCGAGCTTGCCGAAGCGCTCGACGTTCTGCGCGTAGATGTCGCCGGCGTCGCTGCGCTGGTCCTCCCAGACGACGTAGGCGCCGCCCGCGCCGTTCGAGGCGACCTGCGGGATGATCGCGGCGTAGTTCGAGGTCCACTGGGAGCCGGACTGCGTGCAGACGCCGACGCCGTCGTAGGTCCACTGGGAATAGCCGTTCGCGTTCAGGCGCTGCGCGAACATGTCCGCGTTGCCGTTGCGGCGATCGAGCCAGCTCACGATCGCGCCGCCCTCGCCGTCGGCCGTGAGCGAGCCGCTGCCCCAGAACATCGGCGAGCCGACGACCAGCGTGCCGACCGTCCCCCACAAGCCGACGCCGGAGTAGTCGAGTCGCTGCAGGTAGAGGTACGGAACGCCCGACGGCATGTCGTCGAAGCTGACGATGGCGCCTCCGGCGCCGTCGCTCACCATGGAGAGCACGTCCTCCTGGTTCGCGGTGTTCCCGATCGAGGATCCGTTCGGGATCCACAGCCCGGCCCCGTTGGCGCCGACGTGCTGCACGTAGACGTTCGGGTTGGTGCCGCGGTAATCCGTCCACGCGAAGATCGCGCCGCCCTGCCCGTCCGCGGCCACGACGGGAAGCTGCTGGTCCGACGTGTTCCCGCAGACGACCCGGCCTCCCGCGGCCCACAGCGCCGTGCCGGCCGCGTTCACCCGCTGCGCGAGGATGTCGTCCGCCTGGCCCGACAGGTAGCCCTGCCAGCAGGCGATGACGCCACCGGAGCCGTCCGGGACCGCGCTCAGGTAGTACTGCTGCGTGTAGGTGTTCTCGAGCACGATGCCGCCCGAGGCGAACAGCGCAGCGCCCGTGGCGTCGAGCCGTTGCAGGCGCACCTCGTTCGCCGAGCTCGCCCAGGCGATGTAGGCCCCGCCGGCCGCGTCGGCGGCGATGTTGTACTCGCCGTTCGTGCCCCCTGCCGAGCTGAGCGCGGACGTGACGAGCACGCCGTTGGCCGTCCACTGGGCGACGCCCGCGCCGCTGATGCGCTGCGCGTAGATCGACCCGGTCGGGTTGCGGGCGTCGGCCCACGCGATGATGGCGCCGCCCGAGCCGTCGCTGCACAGGACGGGCGTGATCTGGTTGTTGGCCGCGTTGCACACGACCAGGCCCGTGCTCGCGTTGCCCCAGAGCGGCACCCCGCTCGCGGAGATCCGCTGCGCGAAGATGTTCGTCGTCGTGCCGGGACGCTGGTCGGTCCATGCGACGATCATCCCGCCCGAGCCGTCGGCGATGACGGCGGGATCGACCTGCTGGTTCGCCGCGGTGCACACCGGCAGGTTGAGCGTGGGATCGTGCGGCCACGCGGCGCGGGCGGCGGACGCCCACGCGGGAGCGAGCAGGATCACGAGGCGGAACGTGCGGAGCAGGAACCGGGAGGCGGGCATGGCGGTTCTCCGGGACGGCCCCGGGAACTCGCCGAGCGCGTGGAAGCGGGCGCTACCCGGGACCGACCGGCGCCCGCGCACGGATGGACGTGGAAATCCGTGTGGGGGCCGGCTTCGCGCGAGGGCGGTCCGGCGCCGTCGGTCACCGTGGGGCGGAGCGCGATCGGGCCAGGCCCGATGGGGCCCGCGACGGGAAAAGCCTAACCCACGAAGCCGCGGCACCGCGCGGGAAAACCTCCGCTGCGGCCGTCGCGGTGCGCGGCGGCCCGGGGGCTCAGCTCCCCGACCGCCAGCCGGGCCGGCCCAGCCCGCGGTCGGCGGCGATCCGCAGGCAGTCGGCGCAGCGGTCCATCGCCGGCGCGGCCACGCCGAGGTGCTCGCTCACGTTCGCCCCGCAGAGGGCGATGGGCCAGTCCTGCCTGAGCACCAGGTGCGCGAGCCGCCCGTCGTCGCGCGTGCGGTCGAGCGCCTCCTCGAGAAGGGTCGCGACACCCGTTCCCTTCGCTCCGTTCATGGGCTTCCTCCTCCCCCGTGCAGCGGCGCGACCCCACCGCGCCGCCGGCCCGGTCCGCGCGACAGCCTGCCACGTCCGCGCCGCGCGCGCGAGCGCTCCAGAGGCTCCTCCAGGCCGCGTGGCCCGGCCCCGCGGCTGATGTAGACTCCTCTCCGTCGCCCCGGTCCCACCCCACGCGGGAGGCGCGATGCCCGTCGAACCCGCCGCGTCCGTCGGCCACTACCGGCTCATCGAGAAGCTCGCGGCCGGAGGCATGGGCGTCGTGTGGAGGGCGCTCGACACCCAGCTCGGGCGCGAGGTCGCGCTCAAGCTCCTGCCCGAGGACGCCGCCACGTCGCCCGCGGCGCTCGAGCGGCTCGAGCACGAGGCGCGCGCGATCGCGTCGCTCAACCACCCCAATATCGTCACGCTGTACTCGGTCGACGAGGCCGAGGGCGTGCGCTTCATCACGATGGAGCTGGTCGCCGGGCGCACGCTCCGCGAGGCGATCCCCGCGGGCGGGTTCGCGCTCGACCGGCTGCTCGACGTCGCGCTCGCCGTCGCCGACGCCCTCGGGGCGGCGCACGCGCGGGGAATCGTGCACCGCGACCTCAAGCCGGGGAACGTCATGATCGCGCCCGACGGGCAGGTGAAGGTCCTCGACTTCGGCCTCGCGGTCGTGCGCGAGCGCGCCGAGGCGCCGGCCGAGGCCGACTGGGCCAGCCGCGCGCCCACGGCCGAGGACGCGCTCGCGGGCACGCTGCACTACATGTCGCCCGAGCAGCTCCGCGGACAGGGGGTCGATCCGCGCACGGACATCTTCGCGTTCGGCACACTGCTCTACCAGATGGCCACCGGGCGGCGGCCGTTCGAGGGCGAGACGCTGCCGGCGCTGGCCGCGGCGATCCTCACGGACGTCGTCGTGCCGCCCTCGCGGCTGCGCCCCGAGCTGCCGCGCCGGCTCGACGAGATCGTGGCGCGCTGCCTCGAGAAGGACCCGGAGCTGCGCGTGCAGACCGCGGCGGAGCTGCGCGGGATGCTGGCCGCCGTCCGGCGCGAGCTGCCCTCGGCCGACGGCCCCGGAGCGTCGTCCATCGCGGTGCTGCCGTTCGCCGACATGAGCCCGGGCCGGGACCACGGCTACTTCTGCGACGGGGTCGCGGAGGAGGTCATCAATGCGCTCGCCCACCTCGAGCACCTGCGCGTGTCGTCGCGCGTGTCCTCGTTCCAGTTCCGCGGCGCGCCGCTCGGAAGCCGCGAGATCGGGCGCCGCCTCGGCGTGCGGCACCTGCTCGAGGGCAGCGTCCGCCGCGCCGGTGAGCAGCTGCGCATCACGACCGAGCTGAGCGACGTCGAGGCCGGCTACTGCCTGTGGTCCGAGCGCTTCGACCGCGAGATGAAGGACGTGTTCGCCATCCAGGAGGAGATCGCGCGCAGCGTCGTCGCGGCGCTGCAGCTCACGCTCAGCGCCAGCCAGGCGCGCGCGCTCGTCCGCGCCCCCACGGACAACGTGCAGGCGTACGAGTTCTACCTGCGCGGCCGCACGCTCTATCACGACTACAACCGGCGCGGCATCGAGCAGGCGAGCCAGATGTTCCGGCGCGCGATCGAGCTCGCCCCCGCCTTCGCGCTCGCGCACGCCGGCCTCGCCGACTGCTGCACGTTCCTGTTCATGCACGTCATCGGGCAGGAGCCCATGCGCGAGGCCGCGCTCGAGGCGGGTCGCCGCGCCGTCGCGCTCGACCCGGAGCGGGCCGAGTGCCACGTCGCGCTGGGCCTCGCGCTCTCCCTCACCCGCGACCACGAGGCGGCCGAGCGCGAGTTCCTCACCGCGCTGCGCCTCGACGACCGGCTGTTCGAGGCGCACTACTTCTTCGCGCGCGACCTCTTCATGCAGGAGCGTCCCGCGGAGGCCCTCGCGCACTACGAGCGGGCGAGCGCGCTGCGG
The DNA here is from genome assembly GCA_037917155.1 of Candidatus Eiseniibacteriota bacterium. Classification (GTDB taxonomy): domain Bacteria; phylum Eisenbacteria; class RBG-16-71-46; order RBG-16-71-46; family RBG-16-71-46; genus CAIXRL01. Next base: position 242 of record JBAIWU010000420.1, on the reverse strand, counting down.
CCCGAGGACTGGCAGGCGCCCCTGCTCATGGCGCAGCTCTACGACGACCTCGGCCGTGCCGCGGACGCCGAGGCGGCGCGGCGCGCCGGCATCCGCGCGGCCGAGTCCCGTCTCGCCCTGCAGCCCGACGACGTGCGCGCCCTGTACATGGGTGCCAACGGGCTCGTCGCGCTCGGCGAGCGCGGGCGCGGCCTCGAGTGGGCGCAGCGCGCGCTGCGGCTCGACCCCGAGGACGCGATGCT
>JBAIWU010000419.1:0-2342 GCA_037917155.1 Candidatus Eiseniibacteriota bacterium | reverse complement strand
CCCAGCGCGTCCGCGGCGCGCAGCGTCTCGACCACGCGCGAGCGCGGCGCCTCGGGCAGCGGCGCCGCGACCAGCGAGCGCAACGCCACCAGCGCCTCGGCGCGCACGTCGTGCACCTCGCTCGCGGCGAGCCGGCAGAGCGGCTCCACCGCGCGTTCGTCCGGGATCTGCGCCAGCGCGCGCACGCACAGCGGCGTGGCCTTCGGATCCGCCGCCTCGATCATCCGCAGCAGCGGCTCCACCGCGCGCGGGTCGCGCGCCTTGGCCAGCGCGTCGATCGCGCGCTCGCGCACCCACCAGTCCGGGTCGTCGAGCGCGATCACCAGCGCGTCGACCGCGCGCGGATCGGGCACCATGTTGAGGATCTCGATCACGTAGCGGCGGATGAACTCGTCCGGGTCGCGCACGAGCCCGATGACCGCGTCGATCACGCGCGGCCCGCCCAGCGAGCCCAGCGCGTCCGCGGCGCGCACGCGCACCCACCAGTCCGAATCGCGCAGCGCGGTCACCAGGTCCTTGATCGCGTCCACGGTGACGACCTTGTTCAGCACCTCGACCGCGGCGCGGCGGACGAACTCCGACTCGTCCTTGAGGTACTCGAGCAGGTGCGGCACCGCGGAGACGTCCGCCAGCTCGGTCAGCGTCTCGATCGCCGCGGTCTGCACGCGCACGTCACCGTCGCGCAGCCGCCGGCACACGGCCGGCACCGCGCCCGCGTCGCGGCGCGCGGAGATCGCGCGCAGCGCCTCCATGCGGATGCCCGCGTTCTCGTCGCCGAGCAGCCGCACGAGCGCCTCGGCGCCCTCGCCGCCCGGCGCGCGCGCCAGCAGCTTGGCGGCGTGCAGGCGCATCCACCAGTCCGGGTGGCCCACCAGGCGCGTGGCCTCGTCGGCGACGGCGGCGTCAACCGTGTGCTCGAGCAGGCGGAAGATGCTGCCCCGCGAGTCCTTGGCCAGCTCCGGCAGGGCGCGCACGAGCGCCGCCGGCCGGATGCGCGGCATCTGCGCCGCGAGGATCGTCTCGATGCGCGCCTTCGGCACGCGCGGGTCGGCGTAGAGCGGCAGCAGCGCCAGCGGGTCGTAGCCCGGCGCGCGCGACAGCGCGCTGGTCGCGCCCTCGGCGATCGAGAGCGTGGGCGAGCGCAGCGCCTCCGTGTAGATCGCCAGCGTGTCGTGGTCGAGCAGGCGCACCAGCACGTCGATCGCCGCCGGCGTCAGCGCGTTCCGCGTGGAGGACTCGAGCACGGGCCGGATGGCCGCGGGCCCCATGGCCACGAGCTTCTCGCGCGCCTCGGCGATGGCCGCCGGCGTCTCCGCGGCCGCCAGCCGGCGCATGCACTGGCTCGCCTGGAACGCGCGCAGGGGGTTCATGGCCGGAGGCCCGTCATGCGGAGTCCCTTCCCGGGGCGGGGATCAGCGGTTGAGCACCAGCCAGACGACGCCGGCGCCGGCCGCGGCGCCGAGCAGGAACGAGAGGATCACTGCGGCGAACGGAGCGGGCTCCGCCGGGGCGCGCGGCGCAGGCGCCGGCGTCGGCTCGGCGGCATGCGCCTCCTTGACCTTGGACGCCTCGATGACGCTCTCGAGCTCCGAGCGCGACAGGATCAGCGTGTGACCCTCGGTCGTGGCGCTCGGACGGTGCGCCTCCTCGAACGTCGTGCGCCGGTCGTGGTCGTAGCCGATCCACAGCGTGTACTTGCCGAAGCGCACCACGTCGTTGTTGCGCAGCCGCGCGACGTTCACCTTCTGGTCGTTGAGCAGGGTGCCGTTGGCGCTGCCCAGGTCGACCACCTGGTACTCGCCGTTGTCGCACAGCTCGAGCCGGAAGTGGTCGCGCGAGACGCCCGGATTGTCCACGAACACGTCGGAGTCCGGATCCCGGCCCACGCTGATCACCGGCTTGTCGAACGTGTAGTTGCGGACCGGCCGGCCCATGAGCGAGAGCCGCAGCTTGACGACGCTGACCTGGGACATCGGACACTCCTCCATATCCGGCATGGGCGGAGCGGCCTCCGGCCGCCCGCTGGGCGCCCATCCCTCGTCCCTCGCGGTATCGGCCGGTCAACTGCGAGCACTTGAGCCCGTAACCCGGGTTCTGTCGCGGCCCGGCGGGGGGCATGAGAAATGCCCGCGGCCCTCGAAGGGCCGCGGGCGCCGGGATTTCGGCGGGTTGGACCGGTCTCAGCCGTCGGTGCCGGTCCGCTTGCGGCCGAGGATCTCCTCGATCTTCTCGCGCAGCACCTCGGGCGTGAACGGCTTGAGCAGGTAGCCGTTGACCCCGGCGCTCGCGGCCTCGACCACGTCCTCGCGGCTCGTGCGCGCGGTCACCAGCAGGACCGGGAT
>JBAIWU010000418.1:0-1713 GCA_037917155.1 Candidatus Eiseniibacteriota bacterium | reverse complement strand
AACTACATCCTGCTGCACCAGACGGCGACGCGCTCGCTCGACGGCGCGTGCAACGCGTCGCCGTACGGCGACACCGGCGTGCCGTCGCCCTTTCAGGGCGTGTGCGTGCCGATCATGGCCGTCAACGGATACCCGGACTACGTCGTCAACGAGTACGTGCAGCTCTCGACGCTCACGCCGTGCGGCGCCACCACGTCGGTGGTCGCGTACGTCAAAGACCCGTCCAACACGCTGATCGGCGTGGACAACACGGTCGGGCTCTGGCTGTTCAACACGTTCGTGCGTCCGTACGGCGACCCGCTCGGCCGCGACCGCTACAGCCGCAACTGGTTCTTTCAGACCGACAACGCCGGCTCCGCCGCGTGCTTCCGTTTCACCGCCGTGGTGATGGGGGAGCTGCAGACGCCGTAGCCGCTACCGACCGCACCCGCGCGAGCAGTGCCGTCGCGCGCGCGACGTAAGCCCGCTGCGCTCTGTCTCGCGGGCGACACGCCCCCGACCTGAACCATCCCACCCCGCCCGTCCAGTCGCCGCACGCGCGGCGCCCGCTGGCCAGCACCCGCGCGGCGTCGCGCGGCGTCGCGCGGCGTCGCGCGGCGTGCCGGCGACGTGGCGGTGGCGGAAGTCGCGCGGCGCACCCCAGCATCCGCCCGAGCGCGGGTTGCACCCCCAGTGGCTCTCCAGTAGCCCGACGACGAGCAGCACCTCCGGCGGCACGCCGAACTCGCGCTCCGCCTGCTCGGCCGCGGCGACGATCGCAGACGCGTGCGCGCGCACGCACGGCGCGTGGCGCATCGTCGGAAACAGAGCGAGCAGCGCGGCGAGGATGTGTTGGGCCATGACGCGAGTCGTGTACACGGCGCCGCACGCCCGCGTCAACCTACGCTCGCGGTGGCACCACGTCGATCGTCGCGCCGTCTTCGCGCCGCACCCCGATGTACCCGCACCCGCCCATCTGCGGCACGCACCAGTAGTTGACCCACGGCAGGCCGTGCATCGGGTCGGCGCGCCGCAAGATCGCGCGCCCGCACTGCGGGCAGCGGCACGCGTCCAGGGCGGCGGTCGTGCGGGCGTCGTCGTCGGCGACTCGGCGGGCCGTGTCTTCGTCGACTCCGATCGCGACCATCTTCGCAACGATCCGCGCGTGTCGCTGCGCGGCCGTTTCGCCGGTCCGGCTCATCGCCGCGCCCGGCGCCGCTTGCGTGCCTGCGCCTTGCGGTACTTGGCGCGCGCGGTCGTCCAATACGCCTTGCCGGCCACGGCACGCGGATCGGCGTACCCGGCGCGCGCGGCGCGCCGCTCGATCTTCGCGAACGTCTCGGGGCGCATGACGCTCCCGCGCCTCTGCCGCTCGCGCCAGGCGCGCAGGCCGGCGCTGGTCGCGGGATTGCGGCGCGGGGGCTCCCAACCGAGCGCGCGCACGATGCGTTTCCACAGGCCCATGCGGCGATGCTACCACCGCAGCCGCTACGCGCCCAGCCAGCGGTCCACGGCCGCGAACGCGGCGCGGTTGCGCTCGCGCGAGGGCGCCAGCATGCCGGAGAGGCATGGCAGCTCGTCGAGAAACTCGCCCACCGCGTCCGCGGTGAACGCGTCGGCGCGCTGGCCGAGCATGAGCGCGGCGAGGTAGTGCGCGTTCATTTGCTGCTCGGGATGCTCGCGCAGCGGCACGGCGAGGGCTGGCTTGCCGAGGTAGACCGCCTCGCCGAGCAG
>JBAIWU010000417.1:0-1536 GCA_037917155.1 Candidatus Eiseniibacteriota bacterium | reverse complement strand
GCATGAACCCGAACTGGAAGAGCACGCCCACCTGCTTGAGCGTCTCGACCGCGCGCAGGTTCTGCTCGACGCTCATACGCTTGTGCAGCGTCGCGAGCCCGGCATCGGTCCCCGACTCGAGCCCCATGTACACGAGGTACATCCCCGCGGCGCGCAGGTGCGAGAACAGCTCCGCGTCCACCGCGTCGGCGCGGCAGCTGATCTTCCATATCACGCGGCCCACGAGCCCCGCGCGGTGCAGCTCGTCCACGAACTCCATCGCCCACCGGCGCCACACGGGCCCGTAGAGCGGGAAGTCGTCGTCCTGGAAGAGGAAGATCGTGACGCCGTGCTCGGCGTGCAGCCAGCGCATCTCGCGCACGACCGCGGCGGGCCGGCGCGTGCGCACGATCCGCCCGGGTGCGGAGCGGTAGAAGACGTGGATCGAGCAGAACGCGCAGTCCCGCGCGCACCCGCGGCTCGCGAGCAGCGGCATCGCCTGCCGGCCGAGGACGGAGTTGTCGCGGGAGAAGTCGCGGTCGGGATACGGCAGCCGGTCGAGGTCGCGGAGGAGCGGCCGGGTCGCGGTGCGCACGGTGCCGTGCGGCATGCGGTAGGCGAGGCCCCGCACGGCGCGCCAGTCGCCGCCCGTGCCCAGCGTGTCGACGAGCTCGAGCAGCGTCAGCTCGCCCTCGAAGCGCACGACACTGTCGCACTCCGGCACGAGCGCGAGCACCTGCTCCGGGCTCAGGCTGGGGAAGTGGCCCCCGAGCGTCACGTGGCACCCGACGCCGCCCTCGCGCAGCGCTCGGATCACGGCGCGGAAGCGCTCGACGTAGAACTGGAAGATCAGCGAGAGGCCGACCAGCACGGGGTCGGCGTCGCGGACCGCCTGCACGATCTCGCTGGCCGGCCGCTCGCAGTCGAGCACGTCGACCGTGTAGCCGTGGTGCCGCAAGAACGACGCGAGGTAGCCCAGGCCGAGGTTCGCCTGGCGCTGGAAGCCGACGAGCACGACGCGGCGGCGCGTGTCGCGCGGCCGCCGGGCGGCCTCCGCCACGTCGGCGCCGTCGTCGGGCGCGGGAAACGCGGATCGGGGCATGCGTCACATCCTCCGTGGGCGGCCCGGGGGGCGCCGCAGACGACGCGCCCCCGCGCGCACCGGCGGACGCGAAGCGAGGCCCGCCGGCGCGCGGCGGAGGCGCGCCGTGACGTCGAGCTCAGCGGGTCTTGCCCAGGATGTTGAGCGTCTGCTCGATCGACTTCAGCTGCGCCTCCAGCATGTGACGCTGCAGCTGGAGCTGGTTGACGGCCAGCTCGCGGATCGTGGCCTTGTCGAGCGAGTGGATGATCCAGTCGGGCACCGGATCGACCCACCAGCGGCGGTTGAAGAGCAGGCTTTCCGCGAGCGGCTCCATCGTGCGAGGCTCGAGCGTGGTCGGCATCTGGACCTCCTGCGTACGCGGGGGTTGCGCGTGACCCGGCCGGGGGGCGTGCCGTCACGGCAACACGCGCGCGACGGTACGACCGCGCCCGGACCCGTCAAGGCGGCCACGG